>NZ_JACBXC010000088.1 GCF_013870535.1 Streptomyces phytophilus
AGACCAGGACAAGGCAGAGGGCGCCGAAACGGTAGCCGCCGGATGACCGACGGCTGGGAAGCCGGCACCACTCGGCGATGAGCGGCATGCCCGGTCCGCGCTGCCGCCGAACGCCACGGCGCCCCCGCCGTCCCCGCCGCGCACGGCGGGGACGGCGGGGGAGCTGCGCCCCGGCCCGCCCGGGCCGGCCGGCCGTGCTCCACTACGTCTCACGCCAAAAGCTATTCACTCTCAAGTGAGAGCTGCTATCGTTTAGCTATGGCCGTCAAAAATCGCTGGTTGGCGCTGATCGGCCTGACGATCAGCGTCCTCGTCATCGGATTCGATACGACGATCCTGAACGTCGCCCTGCCCACCCTGGCCGCCGACACCGGCGCCTCCGCGGGCGAGCTGCAGTGGATCATCGACTCGTACGCCGTCGTCTACGCGGCGGCCATGCTCCCCGCGGGATTCCTCGGCGACCGCTTCGGCCGGCGCAAGCTGCTGATCGTCGGACTGGTGATCTTCCTCGGCGGCTCCATCATCGGCACCCTCGTCGACACCCCGGGCGCGCTCATCGGAGCCCGTACGGTCATGGGTCTCGGCGCCGCGCTGATCATGCCGCTCACGCTGTCCCTCATCCCGACCCTCTTCAAGGGCGAGGAGCAGACCAAGGCGATCGCGATCATCACCGTGGGCGTCTCGATCGGCCTGCCGCTCGGCCCCCTGATCAGCGGCTGGCTCCTCGACCACTTCTGGTGGGGCTCGGTCTTCGTCATCAACATCCCGCTGGTCGCCGTCGGCATCCTCGCCGCCGTCCTGCTGATCCCCGAGACCAAGGACCCGGCCGCCCCCAAGATCGACATCATCAGCACGGTCCTCGGCATCCTCGGCCTCGGCGCCCTCGTCTACGGCGTCATCGAAGCCCCCTCCGAGGGCTGGGGCGACCCGGTCATCCTCGCCACCATCACCGGCGGCGCGCTGATGCTCGTCGGGCTCGTCCTGCGCGAGAAGCGCCAGCCCCGCCCGATGGTCGACCTGGAACTGCTGCGGAACCCGATCTTCGGCTGGAACACGACCTTCCTCATCCTCGGCATGTTCGTGTTCATGGGCCTGCTGTTCGTCCTCCCGCAGTACCTCCAGGTCATCCAGGGCAACGACGCCTTCGGCACCGGCCTGCGCCTGATGCCGCTCATGGCCGGCATGATCGTCGTCGCCAAGATCGTGCCGCCGCTGTCCCAGAAGTTCGGCACCCGGCCGCAGGTGATCGCCGGCCTGCTCATCATGTCCGGAGCGATGTTCCTGGGCAGCGCCACGGACGAGAACACCGGCTACGGCTACGCCGTGGTGTGGATGATCCTCGTCGGCCTGGGCACCAGCCTGGTGATGGTGTCGGCCCTGGACACCGCCCTGGGCGTCCTGCCCAAGGGCAAGGAAGGCACCGGCAGCAGCCTGAGCACCACCTTGCGCCAGGTCGGCGGCGCCATCGGCATCGCCCTGCTGGGCAGCGTCCTCAACGCCGTGTTCACCAGCAAGGTCGACACCTCCGGGGTGCCGGCGGAGGCGGCCGATGCCGCCGAGGAGTCCGTGGTCGCCGCGCAGGCGGTCGCCGCGCAGCTGGACGTACCGCAGCTCGCGCAGTCCGCCGAATCCGCCTTCGTCAGCGGCATGAGCGCCGTGCTCCTGATCTGCGGCATCGCCGGCGTCCTCGCCGCGGTCCTCGCCGCCTTCAAACTGCCGCACAGCAAGGAGAGCAGGACCGCGGAGGAGCCCGCGGACAAGACCGCGGAGGAGACCGCAGGCAAGACCGGAGGCAAGGCGGGCGGGCAGGCGGCGGAGCAGCCGCTGACCGAGGCGCTGTCCGACGCGGCGGACGGTGCCGGGAAATGAACCAGGGGCCCTCAGCGGCGGCCGACGCGGCGATGTCGGCGATCACCGGCGCAGAAGACGGCCTCGGTCTGCGCGAGCGCAAGAAGCTGCGTACCCGCCAGGCGATCCGCGCGGCCGCCCGCCGCCTGATCGACGAGCGGGGCTACGACAGCACGACGATCGAGCAGATCGCCGCAGCCGCCGAGGTCTCGCCGAGCACCGTCTTCCGCTACTTCCCCAGCAAAGAGCACATCGTCCTGACCGACGACTACGCCAACTTCACCATGGCCTTCCTGCGCGAACGCCTCGCGGACGAGCCGCCGCTGACCGCCCTGCGCGGGGTGCTGACCGAAATGGTGCGCGGCTTCGCCGGAGACCTCAGCGAGGACTACCGCTGGCGCCGGCAGCTCGTGCGCCGCGTGCCCGCGGTGCGGGCCCTGGTGGGCGAGTCGCAGGACAGGTGGATCGACACCGCGAGCGAGGTGCTGGCCGAACGGGCGGGCCTGCCCGCGGACAACCTCGAACTCCGCGTCCTGGTCGGCGCCGTGACAGGCGCCCTCCACCAGGTGCTGTGGGGAGACCGCAGCGAGGACACCGACCTGGTGGCGATGATCGAACGAGCCCTGGTGGTACTGGAGCACCCCGACTCCCTCGGAAGCCCGGACACCACCGGATAAGACGTCGCGTGACGTTTCCCCCGGCGACACGCGACAGGGCCTCCCGGCACTCGGCACCGAGTGCCGGGAGGCCCCATTTCCACCCGAGGACAGGGATCAGGAGTTGACGCGGCTCGGGCCCGGATGTCACGCTCTTCGCAGAGGCTTCATGTCCTGAGACGAACATCCGTATCCCGCCGGCCCGCCCGGCCCCGGGGATACGGATTTTTTGTTCGTTCCGGCAGGGGAAGCGACCCCACCACGGCTGCGCCGCCGCCACCACGCCCTGCGGCGCCCCCGCCCCCTGACACACACCCCCAGCCCCGACCTCCCGGCCCCCGGGCCCCCTTGGGCCCTCAAGCCTGGATGATTGCTGGTTGGCAATCTTGATGCATAAGCTAGTTGACGATTCTGACGTTGCCTCAGTTCAGACATCCGGAAGGGATTTCACGATGCGGGTTCTCGTAGTGGTCGCACCGGTGACCGCCCACCTGTTCCCCAACGTGCCGCTGGCGCAGGCGATCCAGAGCGCCGGGCACGAGGTCAGGGTGGCCAGCAACACGTCGATGACCGAGTGGATCAGCGGAGCCGGTCTGACCGCGGTCGGTATCGGGGACGACGCGCCGGGGCCGCCGAACGTGTCGGCGCAGGACCTGGACCGGTTCACCGAAGCGCTCGGGTACGAGCCCGGGTCGCAGTTCGCCCGGGTCTGGCAGGCGACCGGCTTCTACACCATGGGCAGCTGCACGCGCCTGCACCCCGACGCCGACGGGCGCGCGGTGCTCGCCGACAACCTGGTGGCCTTCGCCCGCTCCTGGCAGCCGGACCTGGTGATCTGGGACCAGGCCAGCCCGATCGGCGCGGTCGCGGCGCGCGAGGCGGGCGCGGCGTCCGCCCGGTTCCTGTGGGGCCCGGACTACTTCGGCTGGACCCACGGGCGGTTCGCCGAGCGGATGGCGGACGGCGAGGTGCAGACCAACCTGCTGGCCGAGATCCTGGCCCCGATCTTCGGCCGGTTCGGCTACGACTACACCCCCGAACTGCTGCTCGGCGACTTCACCCTGGACCCGATCCCGATGCAGCTGCCCCGCCCCGCCGAGCACCAGACGGTCCCGGTCCGCTGGGTGCCCTACACCGGGGCGTCCGCGGTCCCGAAGTGGCTGGCCGAGCCGCCGTCGCGGCCCCGGGTGTGCCTGTCGATGGGGGTGACCGCGCGCACGTTCTTCGCCGGCCGCGACGAGCGGGTCGCCGCCGTCCTCGACGCGGTGGCGGACATGGACGTCGAGGTGGTCGCCACCGTCAACGCCGACCAGCTCGGCGGCGAGAAGGTCCCCGACAACGTACGCCTCGTCGACTTCCTGCCCCTCACCCAGGTCATACCGACCTGCTCGGCGGTCATCCACCACGGCGGCTACGGCACGGCGTTCGCCGCGGCCGCGCACCGGGTGCCGCAGCTGACCGTGATGGAGGAGTGGGGCAGCGCCCTGTGCCTCACCCCCTACCTGGAATCCAGGGGCGCGGGCGTCACCCTGCACGCGGACGGCCTGACCGCGCAGAAGGTCCACCAGGGGCTGTCGCGGCTGCTGAGCGAGCCCTCGTTCCAGCGCGGGGCCGCCGCCGTCCACGCGGACCTGACCGGCGCCCCCAGCCCGACGGAGATCGTGCCGGTCCTGGAGCGGCTGACCGCGCAGTACCGCACCCGGGACTGACCGGGCGTGGACGTTCTCGCCACCCCGGTGCCCGGCGCGTTCGTGTTCACCCCGCAGGCGATCACCGACGAGCGGGGGGCGTTCTTCGAAGCGCTGCGCTGCGATCAGGTCGAGGCGGCCACCGGGCGGCCGTTTCGGCCCGAGCAGATCAACTACTCGGTGTCCCGCCGCAACACGCTGCGGGGTATCCACTCGGTGGCCGTACCGCCGGGACAGGCCAAATACGTCACGTGCGTGCGCGGGGCGCTGCGCGACATCGTCGTCGACCTGCGGGTGGGCTCGCCCGCCTTCGGCGCGTACCAGGTGACGCACCTCGACGCCGCCTCCGGGCGGAGCGTGTACGTGCCGGAGGGGGCCGGGCACGGATTCCTGGCCCTCACCGACGACGCCTGCATCTGCTACGTGGTCTCCACGCGGTACGTGCCGGGCACCCAGATCGACATCAACCCTCTCGACCCCGACCTGGCGCTTCCGTGGGGCTTCACCGAGCCGCCGCTGATGTCCGAGAAGGACGCCGCGGCGCCGGGGACGGGCGAGGCGCTCGCCGCGGGGCTGCTCGCCCCCTGGCGGGAGGCCGGGCGGGCGGGCAGCACCCACGGCAGGCACTGACCGGATGGAAATGGGGCACGCAGACATGCAGGCACAGCAGGAACAGCAGACGCAGCAGGAACAGCGGACGCAGCAGGAGGATCAGCAGCAGCTGCTGCTGGAGATGGTCCGCAAGTACCACCGGGAGGCGGCGAAGGAGACCGCGTTCGTGCCCGGGGTCACGGAGATCTGGCCGTCCGGGGCCGTACTGGACGAGGACGACCGGGTGGCGCTGGTCGAGGCCGCGCTGGACATGCGCATCGCCGCCGGCCCCAGCTCCCGCAGGTTCGAATCCCGGTTCGCCCGCAAGCTCAAGCGGCGCAAGGCGCACCTGACCAACTCGGGGTCCTCGGCCAACCTGCTGGCGCTGTCCGCGCTGACCTCCCCGGCGCTGGAGGAGCAGCGGCTGCGGCCGGGCGACGAGGTGATCACGGTGGCGGCCGGCTTTCCGACCACCGTCAACCCGATCCTGCAGAACAACCTGGTGCCGGTCTTCGTGGACGTGGAGCTGGGCACCTACAACACCACCGTCGAGCGGGTCGCGGCGGCCATCGGCCCCCGCACCCGGGCGATCATGATCGCGCATGCGCTGGGCAACCCGTTCCCGGCCGGGCAGATCGCCGAACTCGCCACCGAGCACGACCTGCTGTTCGTGGAGGACAACTGCGACGCGGTCGGCTCCCTGCTCGACGGGCGCCTGACGGGCACCTTCGGGGACCTGAGCACGGTGAGCTTCTATCCCGCGCACCACCTGACGATGGGCGAGGGCGGCTGCGTACTGACCTCGAACCTGGCCCTGGCCCGCATCGTGGAGTCGATGCGCGACTGGGGGCGGGACTGCTGGTGCGAGCCGGGGGAGAACAACAAGTGCCTCAAGCGGTTCTCGTACCAGATGGGTTCGCTGCCCGAGGGCTACGACCACAAGTACATCTTCTCCCACGTCGGCTACAACCTGAAGGCGACCGACCTCCAGGGCGCGCTGGGGCTGACCCAGCTGGCGAAGCTGGACGAGTTCGGCGACGCGCGGCGCCGCAACTGGCGGCGGCTGCGCGAGGGCCTGGACGGCACCCGGGGCCTGATCCTGCCCGAGGCGACCGAGGGCAGCGACCCCAGCTGGTTCGGGTTCGTCATCACGGTGGACCCCGGCGCCCGCTTCACCCGCGGCGAGCTGGTCGAGTACCTCGAAGACCGCAAGATCGGCACCCGGCTGCTGTTCGCGGGGAACCTGACCCGCCACCCGGCCTACCTCGACCAGCCGCACCGGGTGGCCGGAGAACTCGCCAACAGCGACATCATCACCGGCCACACCTTCTGGGTCGGCGTCTATCCCGGGCTCACCGAGGAGATGCTCGACTACGTGATCGCCTCGATCAGGGAGTTCGTGGCCGCCCGCGGCTGAACGGCACCGGCCCCCGCCGGACCGGCCCCTGCGCCCCGGCCCCGACGCCCGGCCCCCTGCCGCCCGGCTCCGCCGCACCGGCCCCGTCGCCCGTCCACGACCCGCACCCGGTTAGGGAGAGTCCCTCTCATGTCCCCGAACACGCTGCTGCGCCCCCGCGCCGACGTCGAGCTGCCCGGCAGGCTGGCCGACTCGCTCACCACCACCGAGGGCGCGATGCTGCCCACCGGCGACTTCGCCGCCTGGATGGACCAGATGCGCGGCGCCCACGCGTTCCGCGTCGATCGCATCCCCTTCGCCGCGCTCGACCGCTGGTCCTTCCACCCCGACACCGGGAACGTGGTCCACGACAGCGGCCGCTTCTTCACCGTCGAGGGCCTGCACGTCACCACCGAGGCCGGACCGCACCGCCAGTGGCACCAGCCCATCATCAAACAGGCCGAAGTGGGCATCCTCGGGATCCTGGTCAAGGAGTTCGACGGGGTCCTGCACTGCCTGATGCAGGCCAAGATGGAACCGGGCAACCCCAACCTGCTGCAGCTGTCCCCGACGGTGCAGGCCACCCGCAGCAACTACACCCGCGTCCACGAAGGCGCCCCCGTGCGCTACCTGGACCACTTCGTCACACCGGGCCGCGGCCGCGTCCTGGCCGACGTCCTGCAGTCCGAACACGGCGCCTGGTTCCACCGCAAGAACAACCGGAACATGATCGTCGAAGCCGACGGGGACATCGAGGCCCACCCGGACTTCCGCTGGCTCACCCTCGGCCAGATCGGCGAACTCCTCCACCTGGACAACGTGGTCAACATGGACGCCCGCACCGTCCTGGCCTGCGCCCCCATCGGAGCCGTCGACCGCGAGGGGTCATCCGACCCGTTCGTGGCCGCGCTGGCCCGCTCCCGGCAGGCCGGCGCACTGCACTCCGACGTCGAACTGCTGTCCTGGTTCACGGCCGAACGGGCACGCCAGAGCGTACGGGCCGAACGGGTCCCGCTGGCCGCCCTGCCCGGCTGGGTCAAGGGCACCCACACCATCGACCGGCCCGACGGCCGGTTCTTCCGGGTCACCGCCGTCTCCGTCGAAGCCGGCAGCCGCGAGGTCAGCCGCTGGACCCAGCCCCTGATCGAACCGCGCGGCCTGGGCGTCACCGCGTTCGTCACCCGCCGTATCGACGGGGTCCTGCACGTCCTCATGCGGGCCAGAGCCGAAGCCGGCTTCCTGGGCGCACTGGAACTGGGCCCCACCGTGCAGTGCGTCCCCGCCAACCACGACGACCTGCCGCCCGAGGACCGCCCCGCCTTCCTCGGCCTGGCCCTTCACCCCGCCCCCGGCACCGTCCGCTACGAGGCGGTGCACTCCGAGGAAGGCGGCCGCTTCCTCAACGCCGTCAGCCGCTACATGATCCTCGAACCCGCACCCGAGCAGGCCCCCCTCGACGCACCGCCCGGCTTCTGCTGGGCCACCGTCGGCCAGCTGACCTCCCTGGTACGCCACAGCAACTACGTCAACGTCCAGGCCCGCAGCCTGCTGGCCTGCCTGAACGGAATGCTGGCGAGGCCCCGGTGACCGCCCGTCAGCCGCCGGTACGGATCGGCGTGCTCGGCCTGGCTGACATCGCACTGCGCCGGATACTGCCGGCGATCGCCGCCCGCCCCGGCCTCCGCCTCACCGCCCTCGCCAGCCGCAGCGCGGCCAAGGCCGCCGCCCAGGCCCGCACCTACGGATGCGCCGCCGCCCCCGGCTACGCCGAACTCCTCGACCGCGACGACGTCGACGCCGTCTACGTGCCGCTGCCCACCGGCCTGCACGCCCCGTGGGTGGCGGCCGCCCTGCACGCCGGCAAACACGTGCTGGCGGAAAAACCCCTGACCACCCACGCCGCCGCCACCGAGCAGCTCCTCGGCCAGGCCGCCGCACACGGCCTGGTGCTGATGGAGAACGTGATGTTCGTCCACCACGCCCAGCACGCCGCGGTACGGCGCCTGCTGGCCGCCGGCGCCATCGGCGAACCCCGGTCCCTGCACGCCACCTTCGCCGTCCCGCAACTGCCCGACGACAACATCCGCTACCGCCCCGAACTCGGCGGCGGCGCCCTGGGGGACGTGGGCGTCTACCCCCTGCGCGCCGCCCTGCACTTCCTCGGCCCCGACCTGCGGGTGGCCGGCGCCGTCCTGACCGCGGGCCCCGCCCGCCGGGTCGACACCTCCGGCGCCGCCCTGCTGACCACCCCCGCCGGGGTGAGCGCACAGCTCACCTTCGGCCTGGAACACACCTACCGGTCGGCCTACGAGATCCGGGGGAGCACCGGCCGCATCACCGTGGCCCCCGCCTTCACCCCGCCCGCCGACCACACCCCCGTCCTGCGGCTGACCCGCGGACCGGCCACGCAGGAACTCCGCCTGGCCCCCGACGACCAGGTCGCCAACACCCTCGACGCCTTCGCCCGGGCCGTACGGGCGCGAACCCACCACGACCCCGACTGCCTGCGCCAGGCCCGGCTGCTGGACGCGATACGCGCCGCCGCCGGCACCCCCGCCCCGACCGGCACCGCCGGGCACCCGCAGAACGCCGCCGGGCCCCGGCCGGCCCCGCAGCACACCCCCTGACAGCCGCACCGCCCCGCCGAGGCGAGGGCACCGGCGGCACCGGCGACCCCGCGGCGCGACGCGAGGCGGCGCCGGATCGCCCCCAGCGAAAAGGAGAGTTCCAAGTGAAGGCATTGGTGCTGGCAGGAGGTGCGGGAACCCGGCTGCGGCCGATCACCCACACCTCCGCCAAGCAACTGGTCCCGGTGGCGAACAAACCCGTGCTCTTCTACGGGCTGGAGTCGATCGCCGAGGCCGGGATCACCGACGTCGGCATCGTCGTGGGCGACACCGCCCAGGAGATCCGCCAGGCCGTCGGCGACGGTACGGCATTCGGCCTGAACGTCACCTACCTGCCCCAGGAAGCCCCCCTCGGCCTGGCACACGCGGTGCTCATCGCCCGCGACTACCTCGGCGACGACGACTTCGTCATGTACCTCGGCGACAACTTCCTCATCGGCGGCATCACCGACCTGGTCGAACGGTTCCGGGTGGAGCGCCCCGCCGCCCAGATCATGCTGACCAAGGTCTCCGACCCGCGGGCCTTCGGCGTGGCGGAACTGGACATGGAGGGCCGCCTCGTCGGCCTCGAAGAAAAGCCCGCCGAGCCCAGGAGCGACCTGGCGCTGATCGGGATCTACCTGTTCACCCCCGCGGTCCACGCCGTCGTCGCGGACCTCAAACCCTCCGGCCGGGGCGAGCTGGAGATCACCCACGCCATCTCCGGACTCCTCGACGCCGGCCACCGGGTGGCCACGACGATCACCGAGGGCTACTGGAAGGACACCGGCAGCGTCGCCGACATGCTGCAGGTCAACCAACTCGTCCTGGAGCAGATCACCCCCGACGTCCAGGGCGCCGTCGTCGACTCGGAGTTGATCGGCCGGGTCGCGGTGGCCCCCGGCGCGGTCGTACGCGCCTCACGCATCGTGGGCCCGGCCGTCATCGGCCCCGGCACCGTGGTGGAGGACTCCTACCTGGGACCGTTCACCTCGGTCGCCGAGGACTGCCAGATCACCGACAGCGAGGTCGAGTACTCCGTCGTCCTGCGCGGCGCCGCGATCCGCGGAGTACGCCGCATCGAGGCATCCCTCATCGGCCACGAGGTGGAGGTGACCCCGGCGCCGCGCACCCCCCGGGCACACCGCCTGGTCCTCGGCGACCACAGCAAGGTGCAGATATGCGCGTACTCGTAACCGGCGCGGCCGGCTTCATCGGATCGGCCTACGCGCGCGAACTGCTCACCGGCGCCTACCCGGCCTGGCGCGACGCCCGGGTGACCGTCCTGGACGCCCTCACCTACGCCGGCAACCCCGCCAACCTCGCCCCGGTCGAGGACCGCCTCACCTTCGTGCACGGCGACATCGGCGACGCCGCCCTGCTCCGGCGGCTCGTCCCCGGCCACGACGCGGTCGTCAACTTCGCCGCCGAGTCCCACGTGGACCGCTCCATCACCGGGGCCGCCGACTTCGTACGCACCAACGTCCTGGGCGTGCAGACCCTCTTCGACGCCTGCCTCGAAGCCGGCGTCGAACGCGTCGTCCACGTCTCCACCGACGAGGTCTACGGCTCCATCGACACCGGCTCCTGGGACGAGAGCGCCCCCCTGGCCCCCAACTCCCCCTACGCCGCCGCCAAAGCCGGCGCCGACCTGATCGCCCGCGCCTACCACGTCACCCACGGCCTGCCCGTCGTCATCACCCGCTGCGGCAACAACTACGGCCCCTACCAGTACCCGGAGAAGGTCGTCCCGCTCTTCGTGACCCGGCTGCTCACCGGCGCCACCGTGCCGCTCTACGGCGACGGCCGCAACGTACGGGACTGGATCCACGTCACCGACCACTGCCGCGGCATCCAGATCGCCGCCGAACGGGGCACCCCCGGCGAGGTCTACCACATCGCCGGCACCCGCGAACTGACCAACCTCCAGCTCACCGAACGGCTCCTGGCCGCCTGCCGGGCGACCTGGGACAGGGTGGAACGGGTCCCCGACCGCCTCGGCCACGACCGGCGCTACTCCCTCGACGACACCAAACTGCGCGCCCTGGGCTACACGCCCCGGATCCCCTTCGAGCAGGGACTGGCCGACACCGTCCGCTGGTACGCGGAGAACACCGCCTGGTGGCGGCAGCCGGCCCCGAAGGAGCGCGCCCATGCCCG
>NZ_JACBXC010000880.1 GCF_013870535.1 Streptomyces phytophilus
GCAACACCGCGGAGACCGCCTATCTGACGCGCCGCCGCGACGCGTCGGGGTAGAACCGGGCGCGTGCGGCAGCCGTCCTAGCCCTCATGAGATCCGCCATGACGATCATGGGGCAGCTGTGGCACTTCGGCGGCATCCAGTTGCGGTGCTGCGCCTTCGCCGCCGCCGTGCTGGCCGGCGTCGCGCTCTCCGGGGCGATACCCCGGCTGCCGGTGGCGCGCTACGACCTGCTGCTGCTCTACGGGCTGGCGCTCACGGTCCTGTTCCGGGTCCGTGGCTGGGACACGGGACGGGAGGTGGCCGTCATCGCCGTGTGCCACGCCATCGGCCTGGCCTTCGAGCTGCTGAAGGTGTCGCTCGGCTCGTGGAGCTATCCGGAGCCCGCCGTGCTGAAGCTCGCCGGCGTGCCGCTGTACGGCGGCTTCCTGTACGCCGCCGTGGGCAGCTACGTGTGCCGGGCCTGGCGGCTGTTCGACCTCGGCCTGGTCCGGTACCGGGCGCGGCTCACCGAGCTTGTGGCAGCGGCGATCTACGTCAACTTCTTCTCCCACCACTGGCTGCCCGACGCGCGCTGGCCGCTGGCGGCGGCGCTCCTCGCGGTGACCTGGGGGACGTGGGTGACGTACAGCGTGCACGGCAGGCGCCACCGGATGCCGCTCGCCCTGTCGTTCGTCCTGATCGGCTTCTTCCTGTGGCTGGCGGAGAACATCGCCACGTGGCTCGGGGCGTGGCGCTACCCGAACCAGACGGCCGGCTGGCAGCCGGTGGGTATCGACAAGTTCGCCGCCTGGTCGCTGCTGATCACGGTCACCTTCGTCCTGGTCGCCCGGGCCAGGCAGGGGTGGCGGCAGCCGCCTGCGTCGCCGGACGGGCCGGTGCCGGGGCGGGTGCGGGGGCCGGTCAGCGGCCGTCCGCGGCGGCGAAGGTGTCGCTGACCATGCGGGTGGCGAAGTCGGGGTCGTCGGTGAGGCGGTTGATGTACTCGGCGAGCAGCAGGGCGGTCGCCTCCAGGGGGTTCATCTCGTCCCGGGACCAGTCACCGAACTGCCGCCGCCACAGGCTGGGGCTGAGCCCGGTGCCCGCGGCGACGAGCAGCGCGGCCATGGTCGGGATCGTCTCGGCGCGGACGCTCGCGGGCATCATCCGCAGCGACGCCACGAGGTTGGGCACCACGTACTCCACGACGTCCTTCTGCTGTGCCTCGTGCGCCCTGCGCAGCCACTTCATGAACATGAAGATGAGCGTGCACGTGCCGTCCAGCACGTCGTCCACGCCCTTCGGCCCCATGGCGCCGGTGAGTTGGCCGACGAGCGCCCGCTGCTCCGGGTCCGCCCCGGTCCTGCCGTCGCGGATGCCCTTGAGCTGGGAGTCGATCAGCATGAGGGCGGCGCCCACGTCGCCGGCGGGCGCGTACCTCGGGTCGCAGGGCGATGTCATGGAACTCCTCACCGGATGATTACCATATGTAGCTCTACGTAGTTCTATCGCAGACGCTCCGTGAGCGGGGGAGTTCGGGGTTCACCCGATGGGGTGGCGCGCCGGCGCCGGGGCGCCGACCTGCCCTACCGGGCGATCCTGCCGTCCTCGATGCGCGTCTCGCCGAGCGGCGTCGCGTCGCGGAACTCCGGCAGCGCCATCGGCTTGTCGTAGAGGAAGAAGCTCTGGTTGCTGCCGATGGTGAACTCCAGGTACGCGCCGGTGGTGGCGTCGAAGCCGTAGTACGCGCTGCACTGGCCGCCGGAGTAGTAGACGCCGTCCATGCCCGGCGCGGTCTTCGTCACCATGCCGGTGTTGGAGGTGTCGACGTCCTCCGGCGGGGTGAGCATGGCGCAGTACGAGACCGGCAGCCCCTCCAGTACGAAGTAGCCGTACTCCCCGTTGGCGTTCTGCAGGTAGACGTACGACAACTTCCCGGGCTTCTCCCAGTTGTCGACCCACTTGTTGATGGTCTCCCGCGTCGGGGAGTACGTCATCGCGTTCGCCGGCTGGCGCTTGACCATCCTGTCGTAGCCGGACTGCTTGGTCCGCGACTCCTGCGCCTGGGAGGAGTCGTCTGTACAGGCCGCGGCGGTGAAGGCGAGGGCGGCGGTCGCGGCAAGGGCGGTGAGGGCACGGGTCAGGCGGCGCACGAGGTCTCCTTGGCGTCGGTGCTCAGCTCGGCGGGCAGCCCGGCGTCCTTGAACGCCTTGCGGTGCTCCTGCCGGGACTTGGCGTTGTAGTCGTTGACCAGCTCCGCCCGGGTGGCGCGCAGGGCGGTGAGGGAGGTGTTGATCTGCTCGCTGCGGTACGCGGACGGCTTGGTGTCCAACTCGTCCTTCAGCGCGCCGATCTCGTCCTCCTTCGTCTCGACCGCCGCGCACAGGTCGAAGAACTCCTCGTACGTGGAGACGCGGAACTCGCCCGAGCCCACGGTGCGCTCGCGCGCGTCGGCCGCGCCGCGGAACGGCGCGGTGGACCAGGACGCGCCGCCCCAGGCCAGGACGCCGGTGACGTAGACGAGGGCGAGCGCGACGATCCCGGCGAGGGTGTAGCGCAGGGCGCGGCTGCCTTCTGCGAACACGCGTGAGTCGGTGGGCACGGGGTCCTCCTCGCGGTCGGGGCC
>NZ_JACBXC010000881.1 GCF_013870535.1 Streptomyces phytophilus
GCGGGCGTCGGTGACGACGTCCCCGGGTGGCCGCTGACGTCGCGCGGGATACGGCTGATGCAGTCGGTGGCCCGGCGGCAGCTCGCCGTGCGGCGGGCGGAGGCGGTGGCGGCGGTGCGCCGGCTGGCGGACCTGGAGTTCGTCAACGGCGGCGGTACGGGCAGCGTGCAGTACACCGCAGCGGAGGACGCGGTCACCGAGGTCGCCGCCGGCTCCGGGCTGTACCAGCCGCGGCTCTTCGACAACTACACGGCGTTCGACGGCCGCCCGGCCGCCGTCTTCGCGCTGCCCGTCGTGCGCCGGCCGGGCGTCGGCGTCGTCACCGTCCTCGGCGGCGGCTACCCCGCCTCCGGCCCCGCCGGCTCCGACCGGCCGCCCGTGCCGTACCTCCCGGAAGGGCTGCGCTACGACCGGCAGGAGGGCGCCGGCGAGGTGCAGACCCCGCTGCTCGGCCCGCCCGCCGACGACCTGCTGATCGCGGACCGGGTGTGGTTCCGGCACGCCAAGGCGGGTGAGCTGTGCGAGCGGTTCGACGCGCTGCACCTGATCGAGGGCGAGCGCGTCACGGAGGCGGTCCCGACGTACCGCGGCGAGGGCCGCACGTACCTGTAGCGCGCGGCCCGCCGGGCCCGGGTGCTACAGCGGCGTGACGTACGCGCCCGCGATGCCGCCGTCGACGAGGAACTCCGCGGCGTTGACGAACGACGCGTCGTCGCTCGCGAGGAACGCCACCGCGGCGGCGATCTCCTCCGCCTCCGCGAAGCGGCCCGCGGGGATGTGCACCAGCCGCCGCGCGGCGCGCTCCGGGTCCTTGGCGAACAGCTCCTGGAGCAGCGGGGTGTTGACCGGCCCGGGGCACAGGGCGTTGACGCGGATGCCCTCGCGGGCGAACTGCACGCCCAGCTCGCGGGACATGGCCAGCACGCCGCCCTTGGAGGCGGTGTAGCTGATCTGGGAGGTGGCGGCGCCCATGACGGCCACGAAGGAGGCGGTGTTGACGATGGAGCCGCGGCCCTGGCGCTGCATGTACGGGATGGCGGCCTTGCAGCACAGGTAGACGGAGGTGAGGTTGACCTCCTGCACGCGGCGCCAGGCGTCGATGTCCGTGCGGAGGATGGAGTCGTCCTCGGGCGGCGAGATGCCGGCGTTGTTGAACGCGACGTCGACCGAGCCGTACGTGTCGTACGCGGTCCGGAACAGCGCCTCGACGTCGTCGGGGACGGTGACGTCGGTCCGTACGAACAGCCCGCCGGCTGCCTCGGCCGCCGCCTTGCCCGCGGTCTCGTCGATGTCGGCGCAGACGACGTGCGCGCCCTCCGCCGCGAGCCGGCGGGCGGTGGCCAGGCCGATGCCGCTGCCGGCGCCGGTGACGACGGCGGTGCGGCCGGGCAGCCGGCGGCAGACGGGGGTCTGGTCGGTCATCGTGCTCACTCCTCGGTGCTGATGAAGACGTTCTTGGTCTCGGTGAACGACGCGAGCGCGTCCGGGCCCAGCTCGCGGCCGAGGCCGGACTGCTTGAAGCCGCCGAAGGGGGTCCAGTAGCGCACGCTGCTGTGCGAGTTGACCGAGAGGTTCCCCGCGGCCACGGCGCGCGAGACGCGGACGGCGCGGGCGGTGTCGCGGGTCCACAGCGAGCCCGACAGGCCGTACGGGCCGGCGTTGGCGAGGCGTACGGCGTCTGCCTCGTCGTCGAAGGGGTGGACGACGGCGACGGGGCCGAAGACCTCCTCGCGGCTGACCGGGTCGTCGGGCGGCGCGTCGGTGAGGACGGTGGCGGGGTACCAGTAGCCGGGGCCTTCGGGGACGGTGCCGCGGATGGCGGCGGGGCGGGACTCGGGGACGTGGCCGCGGACCCGGTCGCGGTGGGCGGCGGAGATCAGCGGGCCCATCTGCGTGCCGGGGTCGGCGGGGTCGCCGGCGGTGAACGCGAGGACGGCGGGCTCCAGCAGGGCGAGGAAGCGGTCGTACACGCTGCGCTGGACGAGGATGCGGCTGCGGGCGCAGCAGTCCTGGCCGGTGTTGTCGAGGAACGAGGCGGGGGCGGCGGCCGCGGCGCGCTCCAGGTCGGCGTCGGCGAAGACGATGTTCGGGCTCTTGCCGCCGAGTTCGAGGGTGACGCGCTTGACCTGCTCCGCGCATTGCGCGGCGATGCGCTTGCCGACCGCGGTGGAGCCGGTGAACACGACCTTCGCCACGTCCGGGTGGTCGACGAGCGCCGCGCCCGCGACCGGCCCCGCGCCTGGCACGACCTGGAACAGCCCCTCCGGCAGGCCCGCTTCGAGCGCCAGCTCGGCGAGCCGCAGCGCGGTCAGCGGGGTGGTCTCGGCGGGCTTGAGCACGACGGCGTTGCCGGCGGCGAGCGCGGGGGCGGCGCCCCAGGCGGCGATGGGCATGGGGAAGTTCCACGGGGCGATGACGCCGACGACGCCGAGCGGCTCGGCGAAGGTGACGTTGAGGCCGCCGGCCACCGGGATCTGGCTGCCGGTGAGGCGCTCCACTCCCCCGGCGGCGTAGTCGAGGAGGTCGCGTACGTTGCCCGCCTCCCAGCGGGCGGCGGCCACCGGGTGCCCGGCCTCGGTGACCTCCAGCCGGGCGAGTTC
>NZ_JACBXC010000882.1 GCF_013870535.1 Streptomyces phytophilus
AGCGCCGCACCGAGCAGACCCACCTGGTGCTCGGCGCCCCCGGCGTCGGGCGGCACGACGAGCGCCGCTGGGCGCTCAGCGTGCTGTCCGCGGCCCTCGGCGGCGGCATGAGCTCCCGGCTCTTCCAGGAGGTCAGGGAGAAGCGCGGGCTGGCCTACTCCGTGTACTCGTACACCTCCGGCTTCGCCGACTGCGGCCTCTTCGGCGTGTACGCCGGCTGCCGCCCCGCGCAGGCCGCCGACGTGCTCAAGCTCTGCCGCGAGGAGCTGGCGCAGGTCGCCGCGCACGGCCTCGCCGACGACGAGGTCGCCCGCGCCGTCGGCCAGCTGTGCGGCTCCCTGGTGCTGGGCCTGGAGGACACCGGCGCGCTGATGCACCGCCTCGGCAAGAGCGAGCTGTGCTGGGGCGAGCAGCTGTCGGTCGACGACATCCTGGCCCGGATCCGCGCCGTCACCCCCGGCGACGTACGCGAGGTGGCGGCGACCGTCCTGTCCCGGCGCCCGTCCCTGTCCGTCATAGGACCGGTCACGGACCGCCAGGCCACCGCGCTGCGGGAGGCCGTGGCCTGAGCGGGGGCGGGGCGCGCTCCCCATCGACTCATCGACACCGGAGGTAGTACGCACATGAGCACCCGGCTCAAGGTCGGCGTCATCGGCGCCCGCGGCCGTATCGGCTCCGAGGCCGCGCGGGCCGTCGAGGCCGCCGACGACATGGACCTCGTCGCCGCCGTCGACCGCGACGACGACCTCGCGGAGCTGGCGAAGGCCGGCGCCGAGGTCGCCGTCGAGCTGACCCACCCGGACTCCGCCCCCGCCAACGTCGACTTCTGCGTACGCAGCGGCATCCACGCCGTCGTCGGCACCACCGGCTGGACCGACGACCGCCTCGACGCCCTGCGCGCCCGGCTCGCCGACAGCCCCGGCACCGGCGTGCTCATCGCCCCGAACTTCTCCCTCGGCGCCGTCCTCACCATGCACTTCGCCCGGCAGGCCGCCCGGTTCTTCGAGTCCGCCGAGGTCGTGGAGCTGCACCACCCGAACAAGGCCGACGCCCCCTCCGGCACCGCCACCCGCACCGCGCGCCTCATCGCCGAGGCCCGCCGCGAGGCCGGCCTGCCGCCGCAGCCCGACGCCACCGCCACCGCCCTGCCCGGCGCCCGCGGCGCCGACGTCGACGGGGTGCCCGTGCACGCCGTACGGCTGCGGGGGCTCCTCGCCCACCAGGAGGTGCTGCTCGGCGACACCGGGGAGACCCTCACCATCCGGCACGACTCGCTGCACCACAGCAGCTTCATGCCGGGCATCCTGCTCGCCGCCCGCCGGGTGCGGGAGACCCCGGGCCTGACGGTCGGCCTGGAACACTTCCTCGACCTCGGCTGACGCCGCCGCCCGGACCCCGCTGATGCGCTCGAAGATCACGTACGTGGTGCTGTCGGCCGTGCTGGTCGTCTACTTCTTCCTCGCCGGCACCCGCGGCTGGTACCTGCTCCGCGAGGGCACGCCGGTGACCGTCGCCTTCGGCGTCGCCGTGCTGGTGCTCCCCGCCATCGGCATCTGGTTCCTGTGGCACACCACCGCCTTCGCGCGCGCCGCGAACGCGCTGGCGCGGGAGCTGGACGCCGAGGCGGTGGCGGGGGCGGAGAAGACGTACCCGGGCGTACGGGTCGAACGTACCGCCGTCGAGGGCTCGGCCCGCGAACTGCTCATCGAGGCGAGCAGGGACGCCGGCCTCCTCGTCACCGGCGCCCGCGGCCGCGGCGGCTTCACCGGGCTGCTCCTCGGCTCGGTCAGCCACGCGCTCCTGCAGCACGCGCACTGCCCGGTGGCCGTGGTACGCGGCGCGGGCGGGCACACCTGACCGGCCGCCGACCCGCCCCTGACACCCGCCGCACCGACGGCCGAAGGACCTGGAGAGGCACGATGGACACCTCGATCACCCCCACGGCACTCGCGGAGCTGCGCGAGCGGCGCCCGTACCCCGCCGTGTCGCTGACGCTACCCACGCACCGGCGCGCACCCCGCAACGCCGAGGACTCCGTGCGGCTGCGCAACGTCATCGCCGAGGCCGAGCGGCAGCTCGACCGCGACCCCGGCGTGACCCGCGCGGCCCGCGAGGAGGTCCGCGCGCAACTGGCCGCGGCGGTCGAGGAGACCGACCTCTCCATGGCGCTCGACGGCCTCGTCATCTTCGCCACCGTGGCCGAGCACCACGTGTTCGCCCTCCCGCGCGCCGTCCCCGAGCGGGTCGTGCTGGCCGACTCGTTCCTCACCCGCAACCTGGTGGCGGCGTACGCGGCGCAGCGCCCGTACTGGGTGCTGTCCCTGGCCGCCGACCGCGTCACCCTGTGGAGCGGCTCCGACCAGCACGTCACCGAGGCCACAGCAGGCGGCTTCCCGATGACCAGAAGACTCGACAACCCGGACGCGGAGCGCGAGGAGCGGATCGGGGACACCCCCAGCACGTTCCGCGACGAGGAGGTCCGCACCTTCCTGCGCGAGGCGGACGCCGCCCTGCACACCGTCCTGGCCAGGGACCCCAGACCCCTCTACGCCACCGGCGAGGACGCCGCCCTCGCCCTCCTCGCCGACACCGGCACCG
>NZ_JACBXC010000883.1 GCF_013870535.1 Streptomyces phytophilus
CTGGGCCGCGTCCTGCTGGCGACCGGCGACGCGCACGGGGTCTACGCGAGGTTCGGCTTCGCACCGCTGGCCGATCCGACCCAGTGGATGGCTCTGGGCAGAGCCTGACCGCGCTCCTACCATCACCGCATGAACGTTCGTCTCACGTTGCTCGCCGCGGCCCGCAACTCCTCGCGGCTCGCGGAGCGCTTCGACGACGACCGGCCACTGGACGCGGCCGGCTGGGTGCTGGCCGAGCGCGCCGTTCCGGTGTTCTCCCCGCTGGCCGCCGCCGAGTTGCGGTACTGCTCGCCCACGCAGCGCTCCCGCGAGACCGGCCGGATGCTCGGCCTCGCACCGCTGGCCCAACTCGCGCTGCGCGACTGCGACATGGGCCGGTGGCGGGGCCGCACGCTGGAGGAGGTGATGATGACGGAGCCGCGCGACGTGGACGCCTGGCTCGCGGATCCGCACGCGGCACCGCACGGCGGGGAGCCGCTGATCGCGTTCATCCAGCGGATAGGGGGCTGGCTGGACACCCGCCCGGTGGACGACGGCACCCACGTCCTGGCCGTCACCGAGCCGTCGGTCATGCGGGCCGCGCTGGTCTACGCGCTGAAGGCGCCGCCCGCCTCGTACTGGCACATCGACGTGATGCCGCTGTCGACGATCATCCTCACGGGCCGCCCCGGACGGTGGAGCCTGCACGTCGACAGCTGGGTGTGAGCGCCGGGGCGAGTGGACGGCGCGGCGCGGCGGGCGGATGATGTCGGGGCCATTGCCAACTCCCTACGGGTAGGTAAGTCTACTGTCAAGTAGGTTGCGCAGCGACGGGTGCGAGGAGCGGCCAGCGATGAGCTCGTACGACGTGATCGTCATCGGTTCCGGCTTCGGCGGCTCGGTGGCCGCCCTGCGGCTGACCGAGAAGGGCTACAAGGTCGGCGTACTGGAGGCCGGACGCAGATTCTCCCGCGAGGAACTCCCCAAGAACTCCTGGCGGCTGCGCGACTACCTGTGGGCCCCCGCCCTCGGCCTCTACGGCATCCAGCGCATCCACCTGCTCAGCAACGTCATGGTGCTCGCCGGCGCCGGCGTGGGCGGCGGCTCGCTCAACTACGCCAACACCCTCTACGTGCCGCCGCCCGCCTTCTTCCAGGACCGGCAGTGGGGCCACATCACCGACTGGCAGGAGGAGCTGGCCCCGTACTACGACCAGGCGCAGCGGATGCTCGGCGTCCGGGAGAACCCCACGACCACCGAGGCGGACACGTACCTGAAGGCCACCGCCGAGCGCATGGGCGTCGGCGACTCCTTCCGGCTCACCCCCGTCGGCGTCTTCTACGGCGACGGGCGCGACGCCGGCGGCGAGAGCAAGGCCGCCCCCGGGGAGACCGTCCCCGACCCGTACTTCGGCGGCGCCGGCCCGGAGCGCGCCGCGTGCCTGCAGTGCGGCTCGTGCATGACCGGCTGCCGCTACGGCGCGAAGAACACCCTGACGGAGAACTACCTCTACCTCGCCGAGCGGCGCGGCGCCGTCATCCACCCGCTCACCACCGCCGTCGACGTGCGCGAGGTCGCCGGCGGCGGCTACGAGGTGACCACCGCGGCCACGAACAAGCGCCGCCGCGGCAAGCGGGAGGTGCTGCGCTGCGATCGCGTGGTGGTCGCGGCGGGCACGTACGGCACGCAGACCCTGCTGCACCGCATGAAGGCCACCGGCCGGCTGCCCGGGCTCTCCCCGCGCCTCGGCGAGCTGACCCGCACCAACTCCGAGGCGCTGGTGGGCGCCGTGACCTTCCCGCGGACGTACCGCAAGAAGCGCGGCGCGGGCGAGCTGGACTTCACCAAGGGCGTGGCCATCACGTCCTCGATCCACCCCAACGCCACCACGCACATCGAGAACGTCCGCTACGGCAAGGGCTCCAACGCGATGGCGCTGCTGTGCGTCCCGCAGTTCAAGCCCGAGGGGAAGCTGCCGAAGGCGCTGCGCGTGATCGGCGCGTACCTGCGCCACCCGGTGCTCGTCGCGCGGACGGCCACGACGTACCGGTGGTCCGAGCGGACCATCATCGGGCTCGTCATGCAGACCCACGACAACTCGCTGACCACCCACCTGAAGGACAAGGGCCTCGGCAAGGGCCTGCTCACGGCCCGCCAGGGCCACGGGGCGCCCAACCCGGTGCACCTGCCGGAGGGCGCGGAGGCGGCGCGGCAGCTCGCCGAGCAGATCGGCGGCCTGCCGGGCACGAACCTCGGCGAGCTGATGGGCAAGCCGCTGACCGCGCACTTCCTCGGCGGCTGCCCGATCGGCGAGGACGCCGAGCACGGCGTCATCGACCCGTACCACCGGCTGTACGGCCACCCCGGGATCTCCGTCGTGGACGGCTCGGCGGTCTCCGCGAACCTCGGCGTGAACCCGTCGCTGACGATCACGGCGCAGGCGGAGCGTGCGATGGCGCTGTGGCCCAACAAGGGCGAGGAGGACCCCCGGCCCGCCCAGGACCGCCCGTACACCCGCCTTCGCCCCGTGCCCCCGCGGCAGCCGGCGGTCCCGGCGGGCGCGTTCGGCGCCCTGCTGCTGCCGGTCCCGCAGGTCCCGCCGAAGAGCTGACCGGCGG
>NZ_JACBXC010000884.1 GCF_013870535.1 Streptomyces phytophilus
CTGGAGGACGCCAACTCCGGCGGCAACGTCCACGGCCTGGCGGCGCTGATCTTCCCCCCGACCGTCGCCGACCGCACCGCGGGCAGGCCCAGCTCCGCCGCCTTCGCGGCCGCCTCGGTGTCGAGGTCGTACAGGACCTCCATGTGGTCGGAGACGAAGCCGATCGGCACCATCACCACCGCGGGCGCGCCCTCGGCGTGCAGCTCCTCCAGGTGGTCGCAGATGTCCGGCTCCAGCCACGGGATGTGCGGTGCGCCGCTGCGCGACTGGTAGACCAGCCGCCAGGGCCGCACCACGCCCGTGAGGACCGCCGCCGTGTCCGCGACCAGCTTGGCGGTGTCCCGGTGCTGCGCCACGTACGCGCCGCCGTCGCCGTGGTCCGCGGGGGGTCCCGAGGTGTCGGCCGCGCTGGTGGGGATCGAGTGCGTGGTGAACGCCAGGTGGGCGCCGTCGCGTACGTCCTCGGGCAGCTGCCCGAGCGCCTCCTGGACGCCGACGACCATGTCGCGGACGAAGCCGGGCGCGTTGAAGTAGTGCCGCAGCTTGTCGACGCGCGGCGGCTCCAGGCCCTCCGCGGCGAGCGCGGCCAGCGACTCGGCCAGGTTCTCGCGGTACTGCCGGCAGCCCGAGTACGAGGCGTACGCGCTGGTGACCAGGGCCAGCACCCGCCGGTGACCGTCGCGGGTCAGCTCCCGGAGGGTGTCGGTGAGGTACGGGGCCCAGTTGCGGTTGCCCCAGTAGACGGGGAGGTCGAGGCCGGCGTCCGTGAAGTCCTTGCGCAGGGCGTCGAGGAGCGCGCGGTTCTGGGCGTTGATGGGGCTCACGCCGTCGAAGAGGTAGTAGTGCTTGCCCACCTCCTCCAGCCGCTCGCGCGGGATGCCGCGCCCGCGGGTGACGTTCTCCAGGAACGGAACGACATCGTCCGGGCCTTCGGGGCCGCCGAAGGAGAGCAGCAGAAGGGCGTCGTACGGCAGGGGGGACGGCACGTCTGGCATGTCTTCGATCCTGCCATGCGCCCGCCCCCGGACCGAGCCGGGCACCGGCGTCCGGCCGGTCCGTACGCGCGAGTATCATCCCTGTCCAACCGGGGGCGGAGAGCCGAGACGAAGGGCCGTACGACCGGCCCGTTCAGCGGATGGACGGCGATGCATCAGGTGAGCAGCACGAGGGCGGCGGGCGCCTGGCGCAACTGGGCGGGCACCGTCGCCGCACGTCCCGCGCGCACCGCCAGCCCCGCCACCACCGCCGAGACCGCCGACGCCGTCCAGGCCGCGGTCGAGGACGGCCTGAAGGTCAAGGCCGTCGGTACGGGCCACTCCTTCACCGCCGCCGCGGCCACCGGCGGGCTCATGATCCGCCCGGAGCGGCTGGTCGGCATCCACGAGATCGACCGCGAGGCCGGCACCGTCACCGTCGCCGCGGGCACCCCGCTGCACCAGCTCAACCACGCGCTGGCCGCCGCCGGCCTCTCGCTGGCCAACATGGGCGACATCATGGCGCAGACCGTCTCCGGCGCCACCGCCACCGGCACGCACGGCACCGGCCGCTCCTCCGCCTCGCTGGCCGCCCAGATCACGGCGCTGGAGCTGGTGACGGCCGACGGCAGGGCGCGTACGTACACGGCGGCGGACACCGGCGAGGACGCGGCGGTCTTCGCCGCCGCCCGGCTCGGCATCGGCGCGCTGGGCGTCGTCACCTCGCTGACGTTCGCGGTGGAGCCGCTCTTCCTGCTCACGGCGCAGGAGGAGCCGATGGCGCTCACCGACGTCCTCGCGTCCTTCGGCGAGCTGGCCGAGGACAACGAGCACTTCGAGTTCTACTGGTTCCCGCACACCGGCCGCTGCAACACCAAGCGCAACAACCGCAGCGAGGGCCCCGCGCGGCCGCTGGGCAGGATCGGCGGCTGGATGGACGACGAGCTGCTCTCCAACGGGGTGTTCGCGGCGGCCTGCGCGGTGGGGCGGGCGGTGCCCGCGACGATCCCGGGCATCGCGGCGGTCTCCAGCCGGGCGCTGTCCGCGCGTACGTACACCGACATCCCGTACAAGGTCTTCACCAGCCCGCGGCGGGTGCGGTTCGTGGAGATGGAGTACGCGCTGCCGCGGGCGGCGGCCGTGCCCGCGATCCGGGAGCTGAAGGCGATGGTCGACAGGTCGGGGCTGCGGATCAGCTTCCCGGTGGAGGTACGGGTCGCGCCCGCGGACGACATCCCGCTGTCGACGGCGTCGGGGCGGGACACGGCGTACGTCGCGGTGCACCTGTACCGCGGGACGCCGCACCAGGCGTACTTCACGGCGGTCGAGCGGATCATGACGGCGCACGGCGGGCGGCCGCACTGGGGGAAGCTGCACAGCCGGGACGCGGCGTATCTGGCGGGGGTGTACCCGCGGTTCGGCGAGTTCACGGCGGTACGGGACCGGCTGGACCCCGGCCGGGTGTTCGGGAACGACTACCTGCGGCGGGTACTGGGCGACTGAACGCCCCCGGGGACGGCTGGGGCACAGGCCCTAACGCGCCGCCCCCGGTGCCGTCGCGCCGTCCGGATGCGGGGTCGCCGGTGTCTCCCCCGTGCCGGGGTCCTGGCCCTCCTCG
>NZ_JACBXC010000885.1 GCF_013870535.1 Streptomyces phytophilus
AGCGCCCGGGCCGCGGTGAGCCCAGCCAGCCCGGCGCCGACGACGGCGACATCCACATCCGGGGGATCCGGGATCATGGGCCCTCCATTTGGTCACTTGACTAGGTCTTGCGACGCATTATTCCGCCACCGGGGCGCACGTCAAGGTGTCCAGCCCTCCCGTGACCCGTAGAAACCACCACCCTTTCCTGGAGGTTTACCGGACTCTTGACACCCCTGGTCGCGAACGTGAGACTGGCGAAAATTGATCGAGTGACCAGGTTTACTGACTCGATCTCGTCTCCCTGCGAGAGGACGACCGACGTGGGACGAAGCGACGGCACACGCGACGGCAAACTCGACGGCAAAGTCGCCTTCATCACCGGCGCCGCGCGGGGTCAGGGGCGCGCCCACGCCGTGCGCCTCGCCGTGGAGGGGGCGGACATCATCGCCGCCGACGTGGGCGCCGCGGGCGTCGTCGGCGACGCGGTGGGCTCCGTGCCGTACGCCCTCGGTACCACCGAGGACCTGGCCGAGACGGCCCGGCTGGTCGAGGCCGAGGGGCGGCGCGCGGTGCACGGCACCGCCGACGTGCGGGACCTGGACGCGCTGGCCCGGGTGGTCGACCGGGGCGTCGAGGAGTTCGGCCGGCTCGACATCGTCGTCGCCAACGCCGGGATCTCCAGCCCCGCGCCCACGCTGGAGATGAGCGAGCAGGTCTGGCAGGAGATGATCGACGTCAACCTGACCGGGGTGTGGAAGACCCTCAAGGTCTCCGTCCCGCACGTCGTACGCGGCGGGCGCGGCGGCGCCGTCGTCCTCACCAGCTCCGGCGCGACCGACGGGGTCTGGGAGAACCTGGCGCACTACAGCGCGGCCAAGGCCGGGCTCGTCCCGCTGATGCGCGTGCTGGCCAAGGAGCTTGCCGGGCAGGGGATCCGGGTCAACACCCTGCACACCGGCACCGTCGTCACGCCGATGATCCTCAACGACGCCACCTACCGCGCCTTCCGTCCCGACCTGGCCGAACCCACCCGCGCCGACTTCGACGAGGCGGTCAGGGCCGCGAGCAAGCTGCCGTACGGCCCGCTGGAGCCCGACGACATCGCCCGCGCCGTGCTCTACCTGGTGTCCGACGACGGCCGCGGGGTGACCGGCGCCAAGCACGTCGTGGACGCCGGCGTCAGCCTCTGATCCGATCACCAACCACCCTGGGAGAACGTCATGTCCGACGCGTATCTGGACGCGACCGGCCAGGCCGCACTCGTCCGCAGTGGCGAGGCGACCCCCGGCGAACTGGTTGAGCAGGCGATTGAGCGGACCGAGGCGGTGAACCCGGACATCAACGCCGTGATCGTGCCTCTGTACGACAAGGCCCGACGTGAGGCGGCCGAGGTGCCGCGCGACGCTCCCTTCGCCGGCGTGCCGTACGTCCTGAAGGACCTCACCGTGCACTCGAAGGGCGACCCGTACTCGGCGGGCTGCGCCGGCGTGAAGGCGGCCGGATACCGCTCCGACCACGACTCGCACTTCGTGGAGCGGATGCGCGCGGCCGGCTTCGTGCTGCTGGGCAAGGCCAGCACGTCCGAGATGGGCATGTACGAGTCCACAGAACCCCTGGCCTGGGGGCCGTGCCGCAACCCGTGGGACACCGGCCGCTCGGCGGGCGGTTCGAGCGGCGGCTCGGCGGCGGCGGTCGCGGCCGGGATGGTGCCCGTCGCGCACGGCAACGACGGCGGCGGCTCGGTGCGCAGCCCGTCGAGCCAGTGCGGCGTGGTCGGGCTGAAGCCGACCCGGGGGCGGGTGTCGTCCGGGCCGATGGTGGTCGAGTCGGACACGGTCTGCGGCATGGCCACCGAGGGCGTGATCACCCGCTCGGTCCGGGACGCCGCCGGCATGCTCGACGCGGTCAGCGGCCACCGCCCCGGCGACGGCTACCACGCCCCGCCGCCGCACCGCCCGTTCGCCGCCGAGGTGGGCGCAGACCCGGGGCGGCTGCGCATCGGCGTGCTCGACGTCGACCCGACCGGGCAGATCACCATCGACCCCGAGTCCGTCGCGGCGACCCGCGCGGTCGCCGACAAGCTGGCCGAGCTGGGGCACGACGTATCCGACGGCTACCCCGAGACACTCCGCACCGGTATGTGGCCGCTGGACTGGTTCGGCTGCGTCGGCGTGGTCATCGCCCGCGAGTTCGACTGGCTCGGCGAGCAGATCGGCCGGCCCGTCACCGAGTCCGACGTGGAGCCGGCGACCTGGGCGTACATCGAGCAGGGCCGGTCCGTCAGCGCGATCACCTACGCCGCCGGCATCGACGCGCTGCGCGTCCAGGCCCGCGAGATCGAGCGGTGGTGGGAGGAGGACGGCTGGGACCTGCTGCTGGCCCCGACCGTGCCCGCGCCCACGCCCAGGATCGGGCAGCTCGGCGCCACCGCCGACGACCCCTCGGAGTCAGTGGCGATGTCGATGCTCCAGAACACCGTGCTCTTCAACGTCTCGGGCCAGCCCGCGCTCTCGCTGCCGCTGCACCAGCGGTCCGACGGGATGCCGCAGGGCGTACAGCTCGCCGCCGCGTACGGGCGCGAGGACCTGCTGCTGCGGGTCGGCGCGCAG
>NZ_JACBXC010000886.1 GCF_013870535.1 Streptomyces phytophilus
GCGGGGGCTGCCACGCCCGACTCGGTCCCGGGTAGCGGAGGGAGCCGGCCGGGCCGACGCGGGGCAGTCAACGGGGAACCGCCGCGGCGACCCGGCGGGTTCGACCGGGTTGCTTACGAATCAGTATGCCGCGCGGGGCCGGAGGTATTCCTCAGGGATGTCCCCGAGTGGCCCCCGGCCGCGCGGCCAGCTACCGCTGCCCGTCCGGCTGCCGCTGCTCGTCCGGCTGCCGCTGCTCGTCGTCGCCGTGCGCGACGGTGGCGGAGCCGACGAGCGGGTAGTGGTCCGAGATCTCGCTGTCGCGCGGCAGCGCGTCGCCCCTGACGTTCCCGAAGTGGTCCCGGTCGACGAAGAGGTAGTCGAGCTTCGCCTCCTTCACCTCCGCCGAGGGGCGGACGTGCGTGGGCTCTCCCGACCGGCAGGCGCGTGGCCTCGGCGCGGTGGCCTTGCAGGTGGCGTCGAAGCGGGCGGGGTCGGTCTCGTCCACCTCCATGAGCCGTCCGTGGCCGCCGAGTTCGGGCCGGTAGAACGGGTCGAGGTCGGTGGAGCGCGGGCTGGTGCTCCGGTCGGGGATCGTGTCCGTGCGGTGCAGCGGGTTGAAGTCGCCGCCCAGGACGACCGGGGTGCCGGCGTCGAGCCACGGGTGGGCGGCGAGGTTCGCGGCCTGCCTGGCGTTGATGTCCGGCGGCTTGCCGTCGTACTGCGGGTAGAGGTGGACGGAGCAGCCGCGGGTCTTCCGGCCGCGGATCTCCGCCTCGACGCACGCGGCGTGCCAGGCTTCCGGTCCCGAGTACGCGCGGGTGTAGTCGTCGTCGGGGTCGATCGTGACCGACTCGCCGGGGGTGAGGGGCCCCTTGGCGTAGACGGCGATGCCGTACACGCCCTGGGTGACCGTGCCGTCCGCGCCCTTCACGTCGCACACGCCCGGCCGCCGGAAGGTCTCGACGAAGTGCCCGCCGTAGCCGTCGCCCTCCAGGGCCCGGCCTATCGTCTCGAACTGCTGCGAGCAGACCTCCTGGAGGAAGACGAAGTCGGCCTTCCCTCCGCGGGCAAGCCCGACCACCGCGTCGCGCCTCTTCTCCACCTCGCGGGTCGCCGAGCAGTCCTCGGTGCTGGGGCTGTTGCCGCAGATGTTGTACGTCAGGAACCTGACCGGTGCGTCGGAGCCGGCCGCGGCCGCCGGCTGTTCCGGCGCCGTCCCGGCGGCGGCCGGCGCGGCGGCGGCCGCGGTGAGCAGCAGTGCCGGCAAGACGGCGTAAGCCCGGCGTCGCAGCATGGGAGCGTCCTTCCTTCCCGGCCGCGAACAGCCTTGCGCCACGCGGCGGATGGGGGCGATGTTGCGCAGGTGATCGCTGGGAATGGTGTCATCCGGAGTGGATCGGCACCAGACGACCTCCGCGCCCCGCCCCGGCGGGCAGGCCCCCCTGCTCAGCCGAGGAACGACAGCCGCACGCTGCGCTGCGGGTTGTCGCGGTTGGTGTCGACCAGCACCACCGACTGCCAGGTGCCCAGCTCCAGCCGGCCACCGATCACCGGCAGCGTGGCGTGCGGCGGCACCAGCGCGGGCAGCACGTGGTCGCGGCCGTGGCCGGGGCTGCCGTGCCGGTGGCTCCAGCGGTCGTCGGCGGGCAGCAGGTCGTGCAGCGCGGCCAGGAGGTCGTCGTCGCTGCCGGCGCCCGTCTCGATGATCGCGATGCCCGCGGTGGCGTGCGGGACGAAGACGTTGAGGAGCCCGTCGCGGCCGTCCGCGGCCTCGCGCAGGAAGGCGTCGCAGTCTGCGGTGAGGTCGTGCACGGTCTCGCCGGACCCGGTGGCGATCCGGAGCGCGTGGGTCGTGAAGACGTCGGTCATGGGGCCAGCATCGCGCATGGGGAAGATCCGTGCCGCCACAGGCGTTGGCGCACACATGAGCGGCATCGTACGGACGCAGGTGGTGGTGATCGGTTCCGGCCAGGCCGGGCTGTCGGCGGCGTACTTCCTGCGCCGCGCGGGCCTGGACTTCGTGGTCCTGGACCACTCCCCCGGCCCCGGCGGCGCCTGGCAGTTCCGGTGGCCGACGCTGACGTACGGCAAGGCGCACCGCGTGCACGACCTGCCTGGCATGCCGCTGGCCGCCGACGACGCGGACACGGGGCGCCCGGCCGCGGACGTCGTCGGGGAGTACTTCGGCGCGTACGAGCGCGCCTTCGCGCTGCCTGTGCGCCGGCCGGTGAACGTGGCGGAGGTGCGCGAGGGCTCCGGGGGCGAGGCCGGGCGGCTGCTGGTGGTCACGGACGCGGGCACGTGGTCGGCGCGCGCCCTGGTCAACGCCACCGGCACCTGGGACCGGCCGTTCTGGCCGCGCTACCCGGGCCAGGAGACGTTCGGCGGCAGGCAGCTCCACACGGCGCAGTACCGCGGCCCGCAGGAGTTCGCCGGGCAGCGGGTCGTGGTCGTCGGCGGCGGCGCCTCGGGCACGCAGCACCTGCTGGAGCTGGCGGGGACGGCGGCGGAGACCGCCTGGGTGACGCGCAGGCCGCCGGTGTGGCGGGACGGCCCGTTCGATGAGGACTGGGGCCGCGCCGTCGTGGCCAGGGTCGAGGAGCGGGTA
>NZ_JACBXC010000887.1 GCF_013870535.1 Streptomyces phytophilus
ACGTCGTCCGTCATGGTCATGGCGTTCTCCTCTGGTCGCTGGCGCGCCTCTTCGTCGCCGAGACGGGCATGCCCTTCGGCCGCTGGCGTACGCACCTGCGGCTCCAGGCGTCCCTGCCGCTGCTGGCCTCGGGCGCGACGGTGGCCACCGCCGCCCGCCACGTCGGCTACGCCTCGCCCAGCGCGTTCGTCGCGGCGTTCCACCGCACCGTGGGGGCACCGCCGGGCACGTACATCCCGCGCGACTGAGGAACGGCGGAGAGGACACCCGCACCCCGTCCCCGACTCCACCACCCCGCCCCGCAACCTGCGTACCGTGTCCCCGTGTCAGCCACCCGCCTCCGCCGCGCCGCCGTGCTCGTACTCGAAGGCGCCAAACCCCTCGACGCCGGCATCCCCGCGCAGGTCTTCAGCACCCGCCGGAGCATGCCGTACGAGGTGCGCGTGTGCGGCGCCGCGCCGGGGCTCGTGGCCGGCGGCGACGGGCTCTCGTACCACGTCGCGCACGGCCTCGACGCGCTCGACTGGGCCGACATCGTCTTCGTGCCCGGCTACCGCTTCCCCGACCGCGACGACCCGCCGGCCGCCGTCACCGGTGCCCTGATCGCCGCCCACCGCCGCGGCGCCCGCCTCGCCGCCATCTCCACCGGCGCCTTCGCCCTCGCCGCCACCGGCCTCCTCGACGGCCTCCGCGCCACCACCCACTGGCACTACACGCGGGCCCTCGCCGCCAAGCACCCGGAGGTACGCGTCGACGAGAACGTCCTCTTCGTCGACGAGGGCAGCGTGCTGACCTCCGCCGGCGCCGCCTCCGGCATCGACCTGTGCCTGCACATCCTGCGCGGCGACCTCGGCGTGGCCGCGTCCAACCACGCCGCCCGGCGCCTGGTGGCGGCCCCGTACCGCAGCGGCGGCCAGGCGCAGTACGTACCGCGCAGCGTGCCGGAGCCGCTCGGCGAGCGGTTCGCCGCGACTCGGGAGTGGGCGCTGCGCCGGCTCGGCGAGCCGCTGACCCTGGAGGCGCTGGCCCGGCACGCGGGGGTGTCGACGCGCACGTTCTCGCGGCGCTTCGCGGACGACACGGGGTACACGCCGATGCAGTGGATCATGAGGGCGCGGATCGACGTCGCGCGTGAGCTGCTGGAGCGCTCGGAGCAGAGCGTCGAGCAGATCGCGGACCGCGTGGGCCTCGGTACGGGCGCGAACCTGCGGCTGCACTTCCAGCGGATCCTGGGGACCACGCCGAGCGAGTACCGCCGCACGTTCGCGCGGGGCGAGTAGCCCCCGGGAGGCTGGCGAGATCCTTGCGGAGTGTGGCATCCGGGCCGCTGGCAGCGGGCCGTACGGCGGGCGAACCTGCTGGTAACGCACGGAAAGCCGCAGCAGAGCCGCAGGAAGCCGCAGCCACCCGGAAGGGCAGGACGACCATGACCCGCATCGCCATCAACGGATTCGGCCGCATCGGCCGCAACGTACTTCGCGCGCTGCTGGAACGCGACAGCAGCCTCGACGTCGTCGCCGTCAACGACCTCGCCGAGCCCGCCACCCTCGCGCGGCTCCTCGCCTACGACACCACCGCCGGCCGCCTCGGCCGCCCGGTCACGGCGGACGGCGACACCCTCGTCGTGGACGGCCGCCGTATCAAGGTCCTCGCCGAGCGCGAGCCGGCGAAGCTGCCGTGGGCCGAACTCGGCGTGGACGTCGTCCTCGAAGCCACCGGCCGCTTCACCGCGGCGACCGCGGCCCGCGTGCACCTGGACGCCGGCGCGCGCAAGGTCCTCGTGAGCGCCCCCTCCGCCGGCGCGGACGTGACCCTCGCGCCCGGGGTGAACACCGAGGCGTACGACCCGCAGGCCCACACCGTCGTCTCCAACGCCTCCTGCACCACCAACGCGCTCGCCCCGCTGGCCGCCGTACTGGACGAACTCGCCGGCATCGAGCACGGCTTCATGACCACGGTGCACGCCTACACCCAGGAGCAGAACCTCCAGGACGGCCCCCACCGCGACGCCCGCCGCGCCCGCGCCGCGGCCGTCAACATCGTCCCCACCACCACCGGCGCCGCCAAGGCCATCGGCCTCGTACTCCCCGCCCTGGACGGCAAACTGTCCGGCGACTCGATCCGCGTCCCGGTCCCGGTCGGCTCTATCGTCGAACTCAACACCGCGGTCAGCCGCGACGTCACCCGCGAAGCCGTCCTCGACGCCTACCGCACGGCGGCCGAAGGACGCCTCGCCGGCATCCTCGAATACTCCGAAGACCCCCTCGTCTCGGCCGACATCACCGGCAACCCCCACTCCGCGATCTTCGACTCGGCCCTCACCCGCGTCGACGGCCGCCACGTCAAGGTAGTCGCCTGGTACGACAACGAATGGGGCTTCTCCCACCGGGTCATCGACACCCTCGAACTCCTCACCACCACCTGACGCCACTCCGGGGCCCGCATCCGGGACGGGTCAGGGTCCCGTCGGGGACCACTCCGGGGAGGTCCCCGATGCCCCGGTGCGGGCCCGCGCGGCAGAGTCACCGCATGATCCCCACGCACATGTCACGCCGGGGCTTCGCGGGCGCCGCACTGACGG
>NZ_JACBXC010000888.1 GCF_013870535.1 Streptomyces phytophilus
CCAGCCCGAGGCGGTACGGGTCGACTGGCGCCCGGGACCGGCGCTGCGCGAGCTGGTACGCGCGGCGGGGGTGCTGGAGGCGGCGGGCTGGCAGGTCTCCGAACACCCCGAGCGCGACGGCGGGTTGTACCTGCTGGCCTCACCGCGCCGCCGCTGAAGGACCCGCCGCCGCACGGGGCGGCACCACCGCCGTACGACGCGCGCGGAGCGCGCAGGGGCGCGTACGGGCACATCCGCGCCCGTACGCGCCCTTCCCCCGCATCCCCCGTGCCCCGAGGCGCTACGCCGCCTTCTCCCGCTCCGTGATCTTCAGCCGGCCCTTCTTGATCACCGCCAGCCGCGGCGCCCGCCGGGCGATCGAGCTGTCGTGCGTGACGAGCACGTACGTCAGCCCCAGCTCCTTCCACAGCCCTTCCAGCAGCGCCACGATGTCGTCCCGGGTGTCCTCGTCGAGGTTGCCGGTCGGCTCGTCGGCCAGCAGCACCTTCGGCTGCTTCACCAGCGCCCGCGCGATGGCCACGCGCTGCTGCTGGCCGCCGGACAGCTCGCCGGGCAGGTGCGTCAGCCGCTCGGCGAGCCCCACGGACTCCAGCGCCTCCGCCGCCCGCTTGGCGCGCTCGGTCGCCTTCACGCCGAGCGGTACGAGCGCGGTCTCGACGTTCTCCTGCGCGCTGAGCGTGGGGATGAGGTTGAAGCTCTGGAAGACGAAGCCGATGGTCGCGGCCCGTACCCGCGTCAGCGCGGCCTCGCTGAGCCGGGCGAGGTCGGTGCCGTCGAGGCTGACGGTGCCGGAGGTCGCGCGGTCGAGGCCGCCGAGCAGTTGCAGCAGCGTCGACTTGCCGCCGCCGGTGGGGCCGCGGACGACGAGCTGGTCGCCGTCGGCGATGGTGAGGTCGACGCCGGCGAGGGCGTCGATGGCCTCCTTGCCGCGCTGGTAGCGCTTGGTGACGCCGGTGAGCTGGTACATCGTGTCAACTCCTGGGTGCCGCGGGGGTGAGGTGGTCGGGGAGGGGTGGGGCTACTCGACGCGCCGCAGCGCGTCCGCCGGCCGCAGCCGCGCCGCCCGCCAGCCGCCGAAGAGTCCGGCGATCAGCCCGCCGGCGACGGCGAGCGCGACGGCCAGGGCGATCACGGGCAGGGTCACGGGCGCCTGCAGCGCGACCTCCACGGTGGAGTTCGCCGCGTCCACCAGCTCGCTCGGCCCGCGCATGGCGGCGCCCTCGGGCATGTCGGAGCCGGGGCCCATCGAGGCGTCGAGCGTCGGGGCGACGGTCGTGACGAGGTACGCGCCGCCGACCCCGAGGGCGATGCCGAGGACGCCGCCGAGGATGCCGTTGACGAACGCCTCGCCCATCACCTGCCGGACGACGCGCCCGCTGCGCCAGCCGAGCGCCTTCAGCGTGCCGAACTCCCGCACCCGCCGGCCGACGGCGGACATCGTGAGCAGCCCGGCGAGCAGGAAGGCGGCGACCAGCACGACGACGGAGAGCCACTTGCCGATGTTGGTGGCGAGGTTGGAGGCGGTGGAGAGGTTGCCGGAGACCTGCTCGGCGAGGTCGGAGGCGGAGGTGACGCTGGCACCGGCCACGTTCTCGTCGATGGCGTCCTTGACCGCGGGGATGTCCTCGGAGCTGTCGGCCTTGACGTAGATGGTGGAGACCTTGTCCTGAAGGTCTGCGTCGGACAGCTGCTGGGCGCGCTTCAGCGGGATGTAGACGTTCGCGGTGGCGGCGCCGGTGTCGGCGGTGGCGATGCCGGCGACCTCGAACTTCTTGCCCTTGATGGTGACGTCGTCGCCGACCTTCAGGTCCTCGTCCTTGGCGTACGCGCTGTCGACGACCGCCTTGAGGGCGTCGGTGTCGTTCTTGCCGAAGGTCGCGCCGTCGCTGATCTTGGACGAGGACAGCGGGCCGACATCCTGCTGGGTGACGTCGAGGCCGGTGACGGTGAAGGAGTCGACGTCGACGTCGGCGCCGCCGCCCTCGATCCGCGGACCGCCCCCGCCGCCTCCGCCGCCGGGCCCGCCCTGGCCGGGGGCCGCCTGGCCGGTGGCGCCGCCCTCGATCTTCCCCTGCTGGAAGTCGCCCTTGAACTCGATGTCGTTGAGCGCCAGCGCGCCCACCGCCGTGTCGACGCCGTCCTGGGCCGCGACCTCGCCGACGACCGAGTCGTCGAGGTGCTGGAAGCCGCCGAGGGGCATCAGCCGGTCGTCGGTCCTGGTGGCGTCCTCGCCGTCCTCACCCGGCCCGATGCGGAAGGTCTGCGGACCGCCGCCGCTCTCGTCCGCCTCCTTGCTGACGGTGAGGTCGGTGCCCACGCCGTAGAGGGAATGCAGGACTTCGTCCTGGGCGTCGCGCATGCCGGCGGCCACGGAGGACACGGTGATGACGAGGCCGATCCCGAGCGCGAGGCCGAGAGCGACGACCAGTGCGGCCTTTCTGCGCCGGCGCAACTCGCGCCGCAGGTAGGTGAGGAACATGCGGCGAAGCTATGGCGCGAGGTTGGGGAAAGGCTGAGGTCACGGTGAGAGTGCCATGAGAAAGGGCCGGGCCCCGCCGTACGTACGCCGTA
>NZ_JACBXC010000889.1 GCF_013870535.1 Streptomyces phytophilus
GCCCGGGTCCGGGCTCCCGAGCTGGTCGGGGAGATCGAGGGGTGGCTGCGGGGGCGGATCGGCTAGGGGTACGCGGCGGGTCCGGGCGGGCGGCGGACGGCTCGTACGAAAAGCGGCCTACGGACACGTACGGCGTGCGGCAAGCGGCTCGTACGAAGAACGGCATCCGGTACGTACGAGACGGGCCGCCCCGGTACGTACGACCGGCTACAGCGGTGCCGACAGCTCCGCCCACACCGTCTTGCCCGCCGCTCCCGTCTCGCGCTGCACACCCCAGTCGAGGCACAGCCGCTGCACGATGAACATCCCGTGCCCGCCCGGCCTGCTGGCCCGGTGCGGCGTGCGCGGCTCCGGGGTGCCCGTGCCGGAGTCGCTGACCTCCAGGCGCAGCACCTTGCCCGCCGTACGCAGCCGCAGTTCGTCCGGTCCGCCGCCGTGCAGGCAGGCGTTCGTCACCAGTTCCGAGACGACGAGCAGGACGTCCTCGGCCGCCGCGCGCTGCTCCGCGTTGGCCGCGGGCAGCCAGCCCCAGTCCTCCAGCGCCCGGCGGGCGAAGTCGCGGGCGCGGGGCACCATGCCGCTGGCGCCGACGAGCCGCAGCCTGCGCACCTGTCCGGAGGGGGCGGGCTCGTCCGCGGGGGCGGGTGGGGCCGCGGCGCCGTCGTCCGGGCGCGCGGGCGCGGCGGCGCCGCTGCCGGCCTCGCCCTCGGGCGGCAGCGCGCCCGGCGGCAACGACCTGAAGCTCATCGCCTCACGACACCCCCTTCGCGCAACCGCACGCCCGTTCGCGCACCCGTCCGCGCATTCGTGCCCTTCCTGCCCGTTCCAGAAGTTTCGCCTGGGCTTCTGCCCTGCGAGATCGCGGAAACACCCCCGAGTTTCCCCGGGACGCTGTGACGCGCATCACCTGTCGCACCGGCCCCACCCGGTATCCGGCGACAGGGAGGTCACTCCGCGAGTGCGGCTTCCAGGGTGTCGTGCAAAGAGAAGACCTGCTCCGCGCCCGTGATCTCGAAGACCCTGGCCACCACCGGCTGCAGCCCCGCGAGGTGCACGGCACCGCCGTCCGCCTCCGCCTTGAGGCGGGCGCCGAGGAGCACGTTCAGCCCGGTCGAGTCGCAGAACTCCAGGCGCGTGCAGTCGAGTACGAGCCGGCTGCGGCCGCCGGCGATACATCGCTCCAGCGGCTCCCGCAGCACCTCGGCCGTGTGGTAGTCCAGTTCACCCGCAGGTGTGAGGACGGCGCTCCCGCCATGGACCCGCACGTCGACGTGCAGTCGGCCGCGGCTCGGGCTTCCGGCGGTTCCGGCGTCCATGCGCGCTTGTCTCCTGACCTTCGGATTGTCGTGCGATGCAGCCACGACCCTACGCCTTTGGTCACACGTTCGGCACCCGAACAGCCAACATAATAGGGCAAATATGGACAGCTGATTCTTGCACCGGAGGGAAGAAGGGGGTAGGGCTAGAAGAACTCACAAAACGTGGCCTTGGGAGGCGCCGCAGACCACAGCGGACGAGTAAGGGCATCGGCAGCCACATGCCGAGAACGATGGAGGACAAATGTCACCCCGGCTCGACGCCGCGGCCAGTACGCCGCCGGCACGACCCCACGCCGAGCACGGCGACGACCACACAGAGCACCACGCCGAGGACACCGCGGCGGCCCCGTTCACGGGGAGCATCGACGAGCTGGAGGGCATTGCCTTCGACGAGGTGGCCCCCGCGGACGCCCGGGCGATGTCGAAGACGCTCTTCGACCGGCTCGGCACCCTCGAAGAGGGCACCCACGAGTACTCGTACGTCCGCAACACCCTCATCGAACTCAACCTGGCGCTGGTGAAGTTCGCCGCCTCCCGGTTCCGCTCGCGCAGCGAGCCGATGGAGGACATCATCCAGGTCGGCACCATCGGGCTCATCAAGGCGATCGACCGCTTCGAGCCCACCCGCGGCGTGGAGTTCCCCACCTTCGCGATGCCGACCATCATCGGCGAGATCAAGCGCTTCTTCCGCGACACCTCCTGGTCCGTACGCGTCCCGCGGCGGCTGCAGGAGCTGCGGCTCGACCTGGCGAAGGCGGGCGACGAGCTGGCGCAGCAGCTCGACCGCGCCCCCACGGTCGACGAGCTGGCCGAGCGGCTGGACATCGGCCGGGACGAGGTCATCGAGGGCATGGCCGCCTCGAACGCCTACACCGCCAGCTCCCTGGACGCGCAGCCCGAGGAGGACGACTCCGAGAGCGCCCTCGCGGACCGCATCGGCTACGAGGACCACGGGCTGGAGGGCATCGAGTACGTCGAGTCCCTCAAGCCGCTGATAGCGGAGCTGACGCCGCGCGACCGGAAGATCCTCTCGCTGCGCTTCGTGGCCAACATGACCCAGTCGGAGATCGGCGAGGAGCTGGGCATCTCGCAGATGCACGTCTCCCGGCTGCTGTCGCGCACGCTGGTGCGGCTGCGCAAAGGGCTGATGGCCGAGGACTAGGCCGGGCGCCCCGGCCGGGCACAGGGCCGGGCACTGGAACGAGAGCCGCCTCCACGGGATTCCGGGGAGGCGGTGCCATGATCGGCCC
>NZ_JACBXC010000089.1 GCF_013870535.1 Streptomyces phytophilus
TCGGGGGCCGTCGCGTACGCGCAGGGGTGGATCCCCGCGGTCGCCGCGGGCGGCGCCCTGCTGCTGACCTCGCTGCTCGGCGGCTTCATCGGCGGCCGGCGCGGGGTGCAGGTCACGGCCGTCGAGGCGATGGCGGAGTCGGCGGTACGGACCCGCTGGGCGTCCCCGGTACGGATCGTGGCGGCCCTGCTCTTCCTCGCCGGCGCGACCGCGCTGGCCCTCTTGACCTGGGTGCTCTTCGACGGCCCGATCGCCGCCAGCACCGCCGGGCCCACCGTGCTGTGCACGGCCATCGGCCTCGCGCTCCTCGGCCCGGGCCTGACGAAGCTGTGCACCGTGCTGATCTCCGGCCCGGTCAGGGCCGTCACCGGCGCCGGCGGCGAACTCGCCGTCCTCACCGCCCGGGCCCGCGCCGTGCGGATGGCGGGCGTCGTCACGCCCGTGATGCTGGCCGTCGCCATGGCCACCGCGAACCTGTACCTCCAGACCACGCAGACCGACGCCTCCCGCGAGGCGTACGCGCAGAACCTGCGCGCCGACGCCGTCGTCGACTCCGCCTCCGGCACCCTCGACCCGGCGCTCACCGCCGACGTCCGCGCCACCGACGGCGTCGCCGCGGCCGGCGCGTACGTCACCAGCACCGGCTGGATCGACGGCATCGGCGACGAGGACGGCGTACCGCTCCAGGGCATCGACGCCCGCGGCGCCGCCCGCACCACCGCCCTGGAGCCGGTCGAGGGTGGGATCGCCGACCTCACCGGCGCCACGGTCGCCCTGCCGGCCGGCGCGGCGGACGGGCGGAGCGTCGGCGACACCGTCGAGGTGCGCTTCGGCGACGGCGCCGCCGAGGACCTGCGGATCGCCGTGCTCTTCGAGGGCCGCGCCGGCTACGACACCGCGTTCGTGCCCGCGGACCTCCTCGCCGGGCACACCGACGGCGCGCTGCCGCAGCAGATCCTGGTACGCGCCGAGGACGGCACCGGGGCCGCGGCGCTCACGGCGAGCCTGGAGAAGACCCTCGCGGACCACCCCGGCACCGCCGTCGTCGACCGCGACGAGCTGATCGAGGCCAACATCGAGGACACCGAGACGCAGGCGTGGGTCAACTACCTGATGGTCGGCATGATCGTCGCGTACACCGGGATCTCGGTGGTCAACAACCTGGTGCTCTCCGTCTCCGGCCGCCGCCGCGAGTTCGGGCTCCAGCGGCTCGCCGGCGCCACCCGCCGGCAGGTGCTGCGGATGCTGACGATCGAGGCGCTGATCGTCGCCGGGATCGGCGTGGGCCTCGGCACGGCGGCCGCGGCCACCGCGCTGGTGCCGTTCAGCCACGCGGCGGCGGACAGCCTGCTCCCCTCCGGCCCGCTGTCCATCTACGCGGCCGTGGTCGCCGGTGCCGTGGCCCTCGCCCTCACCGCCACCCTGGTACCGGGCTGGGCGGCCCTGCGCAAGCGCCCCGCGGAAGCGGCGCTGGCGGAGGAGTGAGCCAGGGGTGAGCCAGGGGTGAGCGAGGCGTGAGCAGGGCGGGCCCGCCCCGGGTGCGGGGCGGGCCCGGTGTCTTGCGGCGGCACCGCCAGGCAGCACCGCAAGACGGCTCGACCGGCCGGTGTCCCCCGGGGCACCGGCCGGAGTCGTCGGTTCAGCCGAAGCGGCCGGACACGTAGTCCTCGGTCGCCTGCACCGAGGGGTTGGAGAAGATCTTGTCGGTGTCGTCCAGCTCGATGAGCCGCCCCGGCTCGCCCACCGCCGACAGGTTGAAGAACGCGGTGCGGTCCGAGACCCGGGCCGCCTGCTGCATGTTGTGCGTCACGATCACGATCGTGAACCGCGTCTTCAGGTCCCCGATGAGGTCCTCGATGGCGAGGGTCGAGATCGGGTCGAGGGCCGAGCAGGGCTCGTCCATGAGGAGCACCTGCGGCTCGACGGCGATGGCGCGGGCGATGCACAGCCGCTGCTGCTGGCCGCCCGAGAGGCCGGAACCGGGGCGGTTGAGGCGGTCCTTGACCTCGTTCCACAGGTTCGCGCCGCGCAGGGACTTCTCCACCACGTCGTCCAGCTCGGACTTCTTGTAGCGGCCGTTGAGCTTGAGGCCCGCGGCCACGTTCTCGTACACGCTCATCGTCGGGAACGGGTTGGGCCGCTGGAAGACCATGCCCACCACGCGCCGTACGGAGACGGGGTCGACGCCGGTGCCGTAGAGGTTCTCGTCGTCCAGCATCACCTTCCCCTCCACCCGCGCGCCCGGGATGACCTCGTGCATGCGGTTGATGGTCCGCAGGAAGGTGGACTTGCCGCAGCCGGACGGGCCGATGAAGGCGGTCACGGACCTCGGCTCGACGGCCATCGAGATGTCCTCGATCGCCTTGAAGTCGCCGTAGTAGGCGGTGAGGCCGCTGATGTCGATGCGCTTGGCCATGTCAGATCACTTCTCCTATGGCCGTCAGTGGCCGGTTTTCGGGGCCTTCCAGCGGGCTATGCCGCGGGCCAGCAGGTTGAGGATCATCACGAAGACGATGAGGACGAGGGCGGCGGCCCAGGCGCGGTCGAACGACGCCGACGTGCCGGCCCCCCACTGCTGGTAGATGTACAGCGGCAGGGACGCCTGGCCGCCGTCGAAGGGGTTGTTGTTGATCGCGGGGCTGCCGAAGACGAGCAGCAGCACGGGGGCGGTCTCGCCGGTGATGCGGGCGACGGCCAGCATGACGCCGGTGGTGATGCCGCCGATGGAGGTGGGCAGGACGACCTTCAGGATCGTCTTCCACTTCGGTACGCCCAGGGCGTACGACGCCTCGCGCAGCTCGTTCGGGACGAGCTTCAGCATCTCCTCGGTGGAGCGGACCACCACGGGCATCATCAGGATCGCCAGCGCCAGCGCACCGGCGAAGCCGGAGTAGCCGAAGTCCAGGATCATGATCCACAGGCTGAGGACGAACAGGCCGGCGACGATCGACGGGATGCCCGTCATGACGTCCACGAAGAACGTCACCGCCTTCGCCAGCGCCCCGCGGCCGTACTCCACCAGGTACACGGCGGTCAGCAGCCCGATCGGGGTGGCGATGACCGTGGCGATCAGCACCTGCTCGATGGTGCCCATCAGCGCGTGGTAGACGCCGCCGCCGGGCGCGACGTTGACCACGCCGCTCATCGAGTGGGTGAGGAAGTAGCCGTCGGTGACCTTGATGCCCTTGCTGACGGTCTCCCAGATCAGCGACGCCAGCGGGACGACGGCCAGCAGGAACGCCACCCACACCAGGGAGGTCGCCAGCCGGTCCTTCGCCTGCCGGCCGCCCTCGACCACCGTCGAGATGACGTACAGGCCGACGACGAAGAGGATCGCCGCGATCAGGCCCCACTGGATGCGGCTGCCGAGACCGCCGAGCACGCCGATCAGCACGGCCAGGACGGCGGCGCCCGCGGCGATGCCCAGCGGCGCCAGGCGCGGCAGCCGCGGCTGCTGGATGCCGAGCCGGTCGGTGCGGTCCACCTTGTCCGCTACGGTCTGCGCGCTCATGCGTTGGCCCCCGAGTACTCCTTGCGGCGCGCGATGATCAGCCGGGCGGCGCCGTTGACCACCAGCGTGATGACGAACAGGACCAGGCCGGAGGCGATCAGCGCGTCCCGGCCGAACTGCCCGGACTCGCCGAACGACGCGGCGATGTTCTGCGCGAACGTCCCGCCGCCCGCCTGGAGGATCTCCGCCGACAGCAGCGCCGACGGCGACAGCACCGTGGCCACCGCCATCGTCTCGCCGAGCGCCCGCCCGAGGCCGAGCATCGAGGCCGAGATGACGCCGGAGCGGCCGAAGGGCAGCACCGTCATGCGGATGACCTCCCAGCGCGTGGCGCCCAGCGCCAGCGCCGCCTCCTCCTGGAGGCGGGGCGTCTGGGCGAAGACCTCGCGGCTGACGTTGGTGATGATCGGCAGGATCATCACGGCCAGCAGGATGCCGGCGGTCATCAGCGAGCGCGGCGCGGTCCCGTCGAAGGACAGCACGACGGTCCAGCCGAGGTACCGGTCAAGCCACTCGTACGTGCCGACCAGGTGCGGCACGAGGAACAGGGCGCCCCACAGGCCGTAGACGATGGACGGGACGGCGGCCAGCAGGTCGATGACGTACGCGATGGGCGCGGCCAGCCTGCGCGGCGCGTAGTGGGTGATGAACAACGCGATGCCCACCGCGATCGGCACCGCGATGACCATGGCGACGACCGAGGAGACGACCGTGCCGAAGGCCAGCACGGCGATGCCGAACTTCGGCGGGATGGAGTTCGCGTCCCACTCGAAGGTGGTGAGGAAGTTGCCCTCGTTGTCCGCGAGGGCGATGGACGCGCGGTACGCCAGGAACGCGGCGATCGCGGCCATGATCAGCAGCAGCGTGATCCCGGACCCCTTCGACAGGCCGGAGAAGATCTTGTCGCCGCGGCGGGTGCTGCCCTTGGCGTCCGACAGCAGGACCTGGGACGGCGGTGGGGCGGGTGTTTCCTTGTCGGTGGGTGGAGCAGTCATACGTGAATCTCCGGTCTGGTGTGGGGCGACGGCGCGGTCTGCGGCCGCGTCCCGGCGGCGGTGCACCGGATGGCCCCCCGCCGGCCGGACGGTGTGGTCCGTCGGCCGGCGGGAGGGCGGATCAGGACAGGGTGTCGATGGTCTTGACGACCTCGGCGGCCATCTCGGCGGGCAGCGGGGCGTAGCCGACCTCGACGATCGACTGCTGGCCGGCCTCGCTGGCGGTGTAGCCGAGGAAGGACTTCACCGCGTCCAGGGACTCCGGCTTGTTGCCCTTGTCGCACGCGATCTCGTACGTCACGAGGGTGATCGGGTACGCGCCGTCTTCCTTGGTGGCGTAGTCCAGCTCCAGCGCCATGTCGGGGGCCTCGCCGACCCGCTCGCCGACGGCGATGGCCTGGGAGGCGTTCTCGACGGTGGCCTCGACGGGCTCCGCGGCGCCGGTGTCCAGCTTGACGGTGGCCAGGTCGTTGGACTCGGCGTGCGAGATCTCCATGTACGAGATGGCGCCGTCGGTCTGCTTCACCTGCGAGGACACCCCGGCCGAGCCGGTGGCGGCCTGGCCGCCCTCGATCGGCCACTTCTTGTCCGCCTCGTCCGGCCAGGCGTCCTTGACGACCGTGTTGAGGTAGGCGGTGAAGTTCTCGGTGGTGCCCGACTCGTCGGAGCGGTGCACGGGCTGGATCTTGGTGTCCGGCAGCTCCGCGTCGGGGTTCAGCTTGGCGATCGCCTCGTCGTTCCAGTTCTTGATCTCGCCGTTGAAGACGTTCGCGAGGGTCTCGGCGTCGAGCACCAGCTCGTCCACGCCCTCGACGTGGTACGCGATGGCGACCGGGCCGCCGACCATCGGCAGGTTGATGCCCTGCCCGCCGGAGCAGACCTCCTTGGACTTCTCCACCTCCTCCGGCTCCAGCGCGGAGTCGGAGCCGGCGAAGGCGGTCTGGCCGTTGAGGAACTCCTCGATGCCGGCGCCGGAGCCGACCGGCTTGTAGTTGACCGTCACGTCGGAGCAGGCGGCCTGGTAGTCGGCGACCCACTGCTGTACGGCGTTGTCCTGCGAGCTGGCGCCCGAGGCGAGCAGCTCGCCGCTGCCGCCGCACTCGATGTCGCCGCCGGCGGCGGCGGAGCTCTCGCCGCTGCCGCCCTTGTCGTCGCCGGAGTCCGAATTGTCGTCCGAGCCGCACGCCGAGAGGACGAGCGCGCTGGAGAGGGCGAGTATGCCTGCGGCGGTGCGGTACCGGATCTTGCTCTGAGACTTCACTGGGGACTTTCCTTCCTGAGGCCGCACTGCACTCGGCGGCTTGATCACAAATCGAGACGAACGGAGTTGTGGGGTCTAAGGGAGGTCCGCGGTCGGCGGCACGAAGCGGTAGCCGACGTTGCGGACGGTGAGGATGATCCGTGGATCGTGCGGGTTGTCCCCGATGCGGTCGCGCAGCCGGCGGATGTGCACGGCGATCGTGTTGGACTTCGGTGCGCTGCCACCCCACAGCTCGGCGCTGATCTGGTCTCGGGTGACGACCTTCTCGGCGTTGGCCACCAGCAGGTGCAGCAGCTTGAACTCGCGAAGCGGCAGCTGCACCAGCCGGCCGTCGACGCGGGCCTCGAAGGTGGCGGGGTTGACGCTGTACGGACCGGAGGCCACCGTCTGGTCCACGTCGTACGTCGCCGGGCTGGCGACGCCGAGCATCTTCAGGACCTCGTACGGCCGGTAGGGCCGGGCGACGCAGGCGCTGGCCCCCGCGGTGAGCGCCTCGACGGCGTCCTCCGCGTCGTCGGGGCCGACGCCGATGATGACCGGCGTCGCGCTGCGCCGCCGCAGCACCTCGACCACGCGGGCGCCGGGCACGAGCGGCAGCTTGGCGCTGACCAGCAGGGCGTCGGGGGACTGCAGGCCGACCTGGAGCAGCGCCTCCGCCCCGTCGGAGCAGAAGACGACCTTCACCTGATGGCCGGACAGGTGCTCCGCGAGATCGTGCGCCACCTGTTCGTCCGGATCGGCGAGCAGCAGGACATGTCCGTGTCGCTGGCCGGGTATCGCCGGTGTGTCCATCGGTCGGTCACCACCCCCTTCGTCGCGTCCCATGCAATTCCCTGTCGGCGGACTCGGCCGGTGGTGGCGGTTAACTGAAGGTGAACATCGGAACAGGGGTGCGTGATGCCGTTATCGGCCCGTTATGAACGGCATGATCGAGGACGCCGCGCACCGCGCCGTACGCCTCACAGACCGCCCGAGCCACCCGAGTCCCCGCCCGTGTCGCCGGCGCCGCCCGGCTGGTCGCTGTGCTTCTTCAGCCGCGTCAGGTCGCGCTCCAGCTTGTTCTCCTGCACCTCGCTGAGCGGGATGTAGCCGGCCTCCGAGGCGAAGTCGGTGTGGCTGTCCACGTAGAACTCGACGAACGTCTCCACCTCGGGGCGCTCCAGCGCCTTCGCCGAGGGGTAGATGAACAGCGGCCGCGCCAGCGGCTTGTACGAGCCGTCCTGGACCGACGCCGTGCTGGGCGCCACGCAGCCGTCACCGGCGTCGATCTCCAGCGCGCGCAGCTTGTCGCGGTTCTCGTCGAAGTAGGTGAAGCCGAAGTAGCCGAGCCCGCCGGAGTGCTCCGCGACGCCCTTGACGAGGGTGTTGTCGTCGCTGCTCGGGGTGAAGTCGGCGCGGGACGCCTTCTCCTCGCCGTTGATGGCCTCGGTGAAGTAGTCGAACGTGCCCGAGTCGGTGTCCGGGCCGTAGAGCTGGAGCGGCTCGTCCGGGAACGCGGGGTCGACCTCCTGCCAGCTCGCCAGCGCCGAGCCGGGCTCCCAGATGCGCTTGAGCTGGTCGGTGGTGATGCAGTCGAGCCAGTCGTTGGCGCGCGGGACGACGACGGTGAGCGCGTCGTTGGCGATGGTCAGCTCGCGGTACGGCACGTCCCAGTTGGCGCAGGTCTCCTTCTCGAAGTCGTTGATCGGCCGGGAGGCGTCGGAGATGTCCGTCTCGCCGGCGCAGAACTTGTCGAAGCCGCCGCCGGTGCCGGACGCCCCGACCCTGACCCGTACCCCCGGCTCCTGCCGGCCGAAGCGCTCGCCGGCCAGCTTCGTCAGCGGCTCCACCGTGCTGGAGCCGTCGATCAGCACCGTGCCGGTGAGCCGCTCGGGCCGGTCCGCACCGGCGCTCGCCTCGCTCTCGCCGCCGCAGGACACGAGGGAGGCGACGGCGGCCGGGGCCAGGAGGAGGGCGCCCAGGCGGGCGCCGGTGCGCTTCGTCGGCTGCGTCTGCATCGTCTGCATCGGGCTCACCTGACTCCCCTGAGGATGCCCCGGTCTTCAGGCAGCAGGGCGCGAGTCGCCGGATTGTTCTCAGGGCGGTCCGGTGTCCACCGCCTTCGGGGGTGGTGGGGGCCGCAAAGATCAGGAGCGCTCAATTGTCAGTCCTCCCCATGAGATTCGGGTGTATGGCATCTGCGGCGGTCACCGGCGGGGGCGCCGGGCATGCCCGGTACACCTTCCGTGTGCGCGTCTCGGCGTCCGCGCTCCGGGCTCTCGGGGCGGAGTGGGCGCGCTGCCGATGGCTGTGGAATGAGTCGGTGGCCCGTTCGAAGAAGGCGTACGCGGAGGGTGAGCAGATCGGTCCGGCCGCGCTGGACCGGATGCTCACCGAGGCCCGGCGGGTGACTCCCTGGCTCGGCGAAGGCAGCTCCGTACCGCAGCAGCAGGTGATCCGGGATTTCGGGAAGTCCCGCACGAAGGCGTTGAAGGACATCAGGGCCCGGGTTCCCGCGGCCCGGCGGACGGGGATGCCGCGGTGGAAGACCAAGCGCCAGGCACGGCCGAGCCTGAACTACACGCGGCGGAACTTCCGTCTGAAGAACGGGCGTCTGCACCTCGCGGGCGGGATCGTGGTGCGGGTGGTGTGGTCGCGGGACCTGCCTGCGGAGCCGTCGTCGGTGCGTATCCACCAGGAAGCTTCCGGATCCTGGTGTGCGTCTTTCGTGGTGCCCGCGCCGGTCGAGCCGCTGCCCGCGACGGGCCGTGTGATCGGGATCGACTGGGGCGTCAGGGAAACGGCTACCACCACATCCGATGCCCACGACCTTCCCCACCCAGGTCACGGACGCATGGCGGCGCAGAAACTCGCCCGGTACCAGCGCATGATGGCTCGCCGGAAACCGAAACGCGGTCAATCTGCGTCCGCCGGTTACCAGGCGGCGAAGGCTCGGACAGCGAAGCTGCACGCCAAGGTCGCCCGGCAACGCCGGGACACCGCCCGCAAATGGGCCAAGCACGTCGTGACCGATCACGACCAGCTTGCTGTGGAGGACTTCCGGCCGAAGTTCCTCGCGAAGACCACGATGGCCCGCAAGGCGGCGGACGCGGCGATCGGAGCCGCGAAGGCGGCCTTGGTGGAGATGGCCCGCAAGCACGGGCGCACCGTCCACCTGGTCCACCCCGCGCACACCACGATGGACTGCGCGAAGTGCGGAGCGAGAACCAAGCACGCACTGCCTCTTTCCGAACGAATGTATGCCTGCACCGCGTGCGGCGCCGTCTCGCCCAGAGACAAGAACTCCGCGCGCGTGATGCTGGTCCGGGCTGGTCTCAACCCGGCTGACGCCGAGGGTGGAAGTCCTGGCGGAACGCTGTTCCGCCGGGCGGCCTGAGTCAGGAATCCCCCCTTCCTCGGGGGGAGGTTTCAATGCTCTCCGCTGATCGATCCGGACATAACTCGGGTCCTGTATCGAAGTGGCGGCAGTCGGCCATGCGGGGCGGGTTCGGTTAGCGCGGGATGAACAGTGGACGACCAGACATGATGCCGTTATGCGGCTGTGATGAAAGCGCGGATCATTCGGCGAACGCGCAGGTGGGCAGGGGTGTGCCAGTCGTACGCGGCCGGGTGCGCGCCGCCGCGCGCGGCCCGCTAGATCGGATCTAGCGGGCGCCTGCCGGTTTCTGGCGCCTGAGGGGTGACGGCCCGGACGCACTGCCCGGGGTGACCGGGACCGGGAGGTGTCCGATGGCGAACGGCGAGTCCGGCGGCGTACGCGAGACGCCCGGCCCGTCCGGCGCACGCGACGCCTCCGCGCGACTGCGCGTCGCGTGCATCCTGGGCGGCCGGGCCGAGACCGACTGCCGTCCCCCCGCCGTCGCCTCCTGGCTCGACGAGCTGGCCGGCGAGCGGGGCGACGTGGCGCTGCGCGTCCTGGACCTCGCCGACTACGACCTCCCGCTGCACTACCCCGAGCACCCGGACGCGCAGCTGTCCTCGTTCACCGGGGAGCTGGCGCGGGCGGAGGGGTTCGTCGTGGTCACCCCCGAGTGCAACCGCAGCTTCCCCGCGCAGCTCAAGCACGCCATCGACATGGGCTACGACGAGTGGCACGCGAAGCCGGTCGGCTTCGTGTCGTACGGCTTCGGCTGCGACGGCGTGCGCGCCGTGGAGCAGCTGAGGTCGGTCTTCACCGAGCTGCACGCGGTCACGGTGCGGGACTCGGTCGGAATCGACCTGCGCTTCACCGATGAGAAATTTCCGGCCGGGGGGTCCATCTACTCGGACGGTCTGGTACGCGCCGCCGGCGCCCTGCTGGACCAGGTCACCTGGTGGGGTCTCGCGCTGAGAGAGGCCCGCGCGACGCGGCCGTACGTGGCGTAACAAAAGCCGCACATATACCTGATGTTGGAGAATCTGGAGAAGAAGCACATGACTAACGACCCGTCCGGCCTGGCGATCGAGACGTCGGGACTTGTGAAGGTGTTCGGCGAGACCCGCGCTGTGGACGGCGTCGACCTCGCCGTACCCAGCGGCACCGTCTACGGCGTCCTCGGCCCCAACGGCGCCGGGAAGACCACCACCGTGAAGATGCTCGCCACCCTGCTGCGCCCCGACGGCGGCGAGGCCCGGATCTTCGGCAAGGACGTCGTCCGCGACGCCAACGCCGTACGCTCCCGGGTCAGCCTCACCGGCCAGTACGCCTCCGTGGACGAGGACCTGACCGGCACCGAGAACCTGGTGCTGCTCGGCCGCCTCCTCGGGCACAAGCCCGCCGCTGCGCGGGTGCGCGCCGCGCAGCTGCTGGAGGCGTTCGGCCTGAGCGAGGCGGCTGCCAAGCAGGTGAAGAACTACTCGGGCGGCATGCGGCGGCGCATCGACATCGCCGCGTCCATCCTCAACACCCCCGACCTGCTCTTCCTCGACGAGCCGACCACCGGCCTCGACCCGCGCAGCCGCAACCAGGTCTGGGACATCGTCCGCGCGGTCGTCGCCCAGGGCACCACCGTCCTGCTCACCACCCAGTACCTGGACGAGGCCGACCAGCTCGCCTCCCGGATCGCCGTCATCGACCACGGCAAGGTCATCGCGGAGGGCACCAAGGGCGAGCTGAAGGCGTCCGTCGGCGCCGGCTCCGTCCACCTCCGGCTGCGCGACGCCGCGCAGCG
>NZ_JACBXC010000890.1 GCF_013870535.1 Streptomyces phytophilus
GCCGTTGCCGTGCTGGAGCATGTCGTGCCCCTGTCTGTCGGATGGGTGCGGTACGAGGGGTGGGTTCTCAGTCGGGGGCGTCGACTTCGAGGTCGAGCAGGCCGGGGGTCGCCGGTAGGGCTGCGCTGGACGGCGCGTCGAGGTAGAAAAGGGACGTCGAGGCGATGTCGTCGCGGTTCTTGCGGTAGCGGTGCTTGAGGCCGTTGCCCTGGCCGGCGCCGATCCCGAGGCACTGCACGGTCACGCGGAGGTCTTCTTGGAAGCGGACGGGGTCCAGGACGTGCCAGCGGTACATCCCGAACCGCTGCTGGCTGGCGTAGAGGCCGTCGGGCCGGAGGATCTGGTTCAGGCCCAGATAGGGCGTGGTGTACGCGGTGTAGCCGTGCGGCTTGACGTCGAAGTTCCAGGCGCCGCCGAAGTAGTCCTCGGTGCCGGTGCCGCAGATGGTGGGCCAGTCCTCGTCGCCGTCGAGGTAGAACTTCAGCTCGCCCTCGCCCCACCAGCCGGGGCTGTTGGTGCCCCAGGCGAGGTAGGTGCCGACGTACTGGCCGGCGCCGGTGACGCCGTCGAGGAGGGTGTGGACCGAGGATTCGCCGACGGGGTTGCTGCGGCGCCACTGGGCGTGGAAGTAGGAGGCGTCGGCGGGGACGTCGGCCAGCTCGTAGTCGATCTGGTAGTAGAGCGTCATCTGCTCGGGGGCGAGGTTCTCCAGCGTGACGCGGGCGCGGCGGCGGAAGGGCATGGGCCAGTAGGCGTTGAAGCCGCCGTTGGGGGCGACGGTCACGGGTACGGAGGAGACCGGGCTGAAGACGCTCCAGCCGTTGCAGAAGAAGTCCCCGAGGGGCACCTCGACGGCGGGGGTCTGCTCGCCGTCCCAGTAGACGCGCAGCAGGGTCTGCCGCCAGGCGGCGTGCGGGGCGGTGGTGCACCAGAGGTGGCGAAGGGTGCCGGGCCCGTCGATCTCGGCGAGCACGGCGGTCTCGCCGGGGGCGATGTCGATGCTCGGGGAGACCTTCCACCCCTGCCCGAGCCGGCTCGCGGCCCGGGCGCCGGTGCCCTCGGTGGCGGCACCGCCGGCGCCCTTGGCGCCGGTGGGGTTCTCCGCGCTGATCGAGCGGGTGCGGGCGGGGGTCGTACGGGCGAGGTCATCCAGGCCGAACGTGGTGCTCATGGACGCTCCGTCGTGAAATCGTTTTCGTACAGGAAAAGCGAAGGGTCATCCCAAGTGCGCACGCAGCAGCTGAGCGGGCTCCGGTGACGTGGGGCACCCCCACCGGAAATCCCTTGAAATCCATTTCACGCGAAAGTAGAGTTCACGCCAGACGGTGTCAAGAGGTCCGTACGAGACCGCGGAAAACACCGTCCGCGCCGACCCGTCCACGTACCCCGACCGATCCCGGGGCCGCGCCGCGGGCCGCACCGCGGGGCGGCCGGATGTCCGAGTCCGATGTCCCGCCGCGGCCCGACCGGGCCCCGGACTGGCGGAGAATGGGCGGCAGGGCACCGGACGCGCGGCCGACTCCCGCGCCTGCGTGAGAGGTTCAGGTAGCGGAGAAGTGACGACCATCAACGATGTGGCGCGCGCCGCAGGGGTCTCGCCGGCCACGGTCTCCCGGGTCTTCAACGGGGGCCGGGTCACCGCCGAGCGCGCCGAGCGCGTCCGCAAGACCGCGGCGGAGCTGGGCTTCTCGCCGAACCGCGTGGCGCGGTCGCTGCGGATGCAGCGCGCCAGCGTCATCGGGCTGATCATCCCGGACATCGAGAACCCCTTCTTCACGTCGCTCGCGCGCGGCGTGGAGGACGCGGCGCAGCAGACGAACTTGTCGGTGGTGCTGTGCAACACCGACGAGGACGTGGACAAGGAACGGCGCTACCTGGAGATCGCGGCGGCGGAGCAGATGGCGGGCGTGATCGTGGCCGCGGCGTCGCGGAACCGCACCGACCTGTCGGTGCTGGAGGGCCGCGGCATGCCGGTGGTCGCCGTGGACCGGCGCCCGCGGGGCGCGTCCGTCGACGCCGTGATGGTCGACAACCAGCACGGCGGCGAGGAGGCCACCGCGCACCTGCTGCGCAGCGGCTACCACCGCATCGCGTGCATCGCGGGCCCCGAGGGGGCGTCCACGTCCGACGACCGCCTCGCGGGCTACCGCGCGGTGATGCGCGACCACCTGCGCGAGACGGACGGGGGCACGCTGCCGCCGGAGTACGTGCGGCACGCGGACTTCCGGGTCGAGGGCGGCCGGGCGGCGATGCGGGACCTGCTGGCGCTGCCGACGCCGCCGGACGCGGTGTTCGTGGCGAACAACCTGATGACGGTGGGCGCGCTGCAGGCGCTCAGGGAGGCGGGCACGGAGCCGCCGCGGACGGGGGTGCTGTCGTTCGGCGACGTCCCGTGGGCGTCACTGGTCCGCCCGCCGCTGTCGACGGTGCAGCTGCCGTCGTACGACCTGGGGTGGACGGCGGCGGGACTGCTGCAGGAGCGGATCGCGGGGACGGAGAGGCCGCTGCAGACGGTGGTGCTGCGCACGGCACTGCAGGTGAGGGAGTCGACGTCGGGACCGGG
>NZ_JACBXC010000891.1 GCF_013870535.1 Streptomyces phytophilus
GCGGCGAGGACCGCGACGAGGGTCTCGTCGGGCACCTTCCGGGCACGGCCCGGGGTGCGTTCGTACGAGACCGCGACTCCGTGCAGCGCAGCTAACCGCGCCAGAGACATGCCACCCCCAGGTGGTATGCGACGTCATCGGCTCCGGCCTCACCCGCACAACCGGTCGCGGGCCCCGGAGGGTCGCCGCCGGGGTGAGCCGGCAGGCTGATCGTACTGCGGCAGCCGCGCGCCGTCAGCAGGCCGTCACGTGAAGTGAACGGGCGGCAGCGGCTCGCTGATGAGGTTGTCGTCGGCGGCGAGCGGCGGCTCGCTGGTCAGCGGAGTGCCCGCGGCCAGCGGGGGTTCGCTGGTCAGCGGCAGCTCGGCGCAGGAGCAGGCGCCGGCCAGGCCGTAGTCGGGGTCGGCACCCTCGACGGGTTTGTGGTGGTGGTCGTGGCTGACTTCGTACGGAGCGGGAGCGGCCACCGCGGGTCCTCCTCGATCGACGGCTGATCACGTCCGCCGCTACCCGATCAGGGGCCCGGCAGTCGTGGCGACACGCGTTCGTGCCATACGTCACAGTACCCGGAACGGGCGATTTCACTGTAACGGGCCCCACAGAACGCAAGAGCTGGGGCACGTGCGCCCCCGCGGCCCGACTTTTTCCGCCGGGGCCGGGAGGACGGAAGACGGGTGCCGCGACCCGGCCGCGGCACCCGCGCTCCCGACTAGCCGCGGCGGACCTTCTCCAGCGGCAGGTGCAGCACGGTGTCCCCGCGCGGGGCGCGGTTCTCCTCCGCGAGCCGCGCGACCTGCCCGGCGTCGAGGGCGCGGTCCAGCAGCCACACCTCGTCCACGGCGCCGACGAGCGGGTTGTTGATCCCGCCCGTGCGGGCGCCGGCCCGGATGCCGGTACGGGCGTCCGCGGAGACCGAGCCCGCGACCGGCCCCGAGGCGGCGGCGGGGGCCCCGTCCACGTAGAGGGTGACGCCCGTCTCGTCGCGGGTGAGCGCGACGTGGTGCCACCGGCCGTCGGCGAAGTCGCCGGGGGCGGAGACGAAGGTGTTCTCGGAGCCGGTGTTCACATGGCCCCGGATGCGGCGCTGGTCCGGCTCCAGCCGGAGCCACCACTTGGCGTCCGCCGCCTCCTCGGAGTGCGCCCAGAGCACGGCCTGCTGCTGCTCCCCCTCCGTGCTGCGGAACCAGGCGGCGGCGGTGAACGGCCCGGTGCCGAACGCCAGTTCGCCGGCCGGCGGCGTCTCGACGTAGTCCCCGTCGAGCCGCAGGCCGCGGCCGAAGGGCCCGCCGACGCGCTCGGGAGCGCCGCTGACGACGGCGTCGCGGCGGTGGCCGGAGGCGTCGGGCGTGGTGGCGGGCCGCGGCGGCGGGGTGGTCAGCACCGGGGCGGGCACGTGCGCGTACGTGATCCGCCGGTGGTACGGCTGCAGGCCGTCTCCGACGGGCGCGCGGTCGCCGTTCTCGTAGAGCACGCCGACACCGCCGGCGGCCGGCACGAGGTCGGAGTAGCCGGCCGGGCCGTCGTGGACCTGCGGTCCTTCCCGCCAGGTGGCGCCGTCGTCGCGGCTGGTGCGCAGGGTGAGGTCCTCGCGCGCGGTGGCGTGCCGGGGCGCGGAGAACACCAGCCGCCGGGCGGGGTCGGAGGCGGCCGGGAGCGTGAGCACGGCGCCCTGGACGACGGGCGCGAGGAGGTCGGGCACCTCGCGGTACGGGGCGTCGAAGGTGGCGCCGCCGTCGCCGCTGACGGTGGCGGCGCGGGAGCCGGGGCTGCTGCCGTGCTGGTCGCGGGTGTTGAAGTAGACGGTGCCGTCGGACAGTTCGGTGGCGGAGGTCTCGTTGGGGATGACGGTGCCGTCGGTGACCTCGTCGACGCCGCCGAGGTGCCAGGTGGCGCCGCCGTCGTCGCTGTAGAGGGCGTGGCCGCCGAAGAGCCGGTTGTCGGGGCAGGCGCCGCCGGGCTCGGGGGCGCGGGAGTGGTTGCCGGGGATGACGAGCCGGCCGGCGTGCGCGCCGCGGGTGAGCTGGGTGCCGTGGCCGGGGCCGCCGACGAAGTGCCGCCACCCGGGCCGCTTGACGTCGGCGGTGATCTCGCGGGGCTCGGACCAGGTGGCGCCGTTGTCGTCGCTGTGCTGGACGAAGGAGCGCCGGGTCTCCTCGGCCGTCGCCCGGCCGCAGATGACGTCCTGGCCGGAGACGCCGCCGCCGGTGCGGGTGGTGTTGAGCAGGACGCGGCCGGTGGCGCGGTCCACGACCGGCACGGGGTTGCCGAACTTGTTGCCGCCGTCGTCGGCGACGACGGACAGCTCGCCCCACGTGCGGCCACCGTCCGGGGACCGCTTGAGCACGAGGTCGATGTCGCCGTCGTCGCCCGGACCGTCCACCCGGCCCTCGGCGAACGCGAGGAGCGTGCCGTCGGCGGCCTCGGCGACGGCGGGGATGCGGAAGGAGTGGTAGCCGTCCTCGCCGCGCTCGAAGACGGTGGCGTAGGCGATGCGCTTACCGGGCCCCGGCGCGGGCGCGGTGTCCGGCGCCGCCGCCGGGGGCGCGGCGGCGG
>NZ_JACBXC010000892.1 GCF_013870535.1 Streptomyces phytophilus
CACACGCGTCACGTGGTCGGTGCCCCTCACCCGCCGGTGACCGGTCCTCCCGGTACGCCGCCGAGCCGATCACCGGTCCCGGGTGCCGTCGCCTTCGGGGCGTACGCCCTCCTCCGTGGCGATCACCGCGGCCTGGATGCGGCGCTCCACACCGAGCTTGCCCAGCAGCCGGGAGATGTTGTTCTTGACCGTCTTCTCCGAGAGGTAGAGCCGATCGCCGATCTCCCGGTTGGTGAGGCCCTCGCCGATCAGGGCGAGGATCTCCCGCTCCCGGGGAGCCAGGTCGGCGAGCGGACCCTGCTCCCCGGACTCCCCGGGCCCGCCCCGGAGGCTGTCCAGCAGCCGGCCGGTCGTGGCCGGGTCCAGCATCGACTGCCCCGAGGCGACCGTGCGCACGGCCGCGACCAGGTCGGAGTTCTTGATCTGCTTGAGTACGTAGCCCGCGGCACCGGCGAGGATCGCGTCCAGCAGCGCCTCGTCGTCGTCGAAGGAGGTGAGCATGAGGCAGGGGAGGTCCGGCACCCGGGAGCGCAGTTCCCGGCACACCGCGACGCCGTTGCCGTCCGGGAGCCTGACGTCGAGGACCGCCACGTCGGGCCGGAGCGCGGGACCGCGGGCCACCGCCTGACCGGCCGTCGACGCCTCGCCCACCACCCGGATGTCCGGCTCGTCCTCCAGCAGGTCCCGCAGTCCGCGCCGCACCACCTCGTGGTCGTCCAGCAGGAAGACGCGGATCGGCGCGGCGGCGCCGGACCCGCCCGGCCCGCTCACGGATCCCCGGGCGCAGGCGCGGACGGGCGCCCGCTGCCGAGCGCGACGACCCGCTGCGTCATCACGTCGCTGACCGGGTACGGCGAATGGTCCATGACGATCCTTCCGAGGCCGGAACAGGGCACAGCCCACGCACCGGACGAGCAAGGTCGGAATACCACCACGCCAGGGGACCCCGCTCGTGCGCGCCGAACTATCACCCGGACGGCGAGGCGGAAGCACCCTTCCGCGGCGTGCGGTGCCGGGGGTGCGACCGGCCTTCGTCGCCGGCGCCGGTGTCAGTGGCTCCTCCTACGATGCGTAGCGTTCGGACCGGCCGGAACGGGGCGGGTCCAGCCTGGGGAGGGGACTGGCATGGCTGCCGGGACTGCGGTGTCGACGACGTATCTGGAGCTGTCCCAAGAGGGCGGTGGCGCGCACAAGTTCTACGAGGTGAGCGTCGACGGCCTGCGGGTGACCGTGCGTTACGGGCGGATCGGGGCCGCCGGGCAGGTGCAGACGACGACGTTCGCGACGGCGCAGAAGGCGCAGGCGGCCGCCGCGCGGAAGGTGGGGGAGAAGGTCCGCAAGGGCTACGCGCCGGCCGTGCCGGGACAGCGCGCCCCGCGCGCGGTGACGCGGCGCTCGGTGGCTTCCGCGCCGTCCACGGCGCGCGCGGTGGCCCCCGTCGTGTGGCGGTTCCGCACGGGCTCCTCGGCGTTCGGCATCCACGTCGACGACGAGCGCTGCTGGGTGGGCAACCAGGCGGGCGACGTCTACACCCTGGACCACGACGGCGGGGTCCTCGCCCGGTTCGGCCTGCCGGACGGCGTCAAGTGCCTGGTCGCCGACGACTTCTGGATCTACGCGGGGTGCGACGACGGCCGGGTCTACGACCTCTCCTCGAAGCTGCCGTTCGCCGCGTACGACATCGCTGCGGACGTCGACATCTTCTGGCTGGACATCCACGAGGGCGTGCTGAACGTCTCCGACCGCGCCGGGCTGCTCACGGTCATCGACCACGAGGACGAGCACCAGTGGGCCCGCCGCAGCCAGGGCCGGCACGCCTGGCTCGTCCGTGCCGACGAACGGGCCGTCTACCACGGCCACCACCGCGGCGTCACCGCCTACGCGCCCGACGGCAGCGGCGAGTTGTGGCACACGTCCACCCGCGGCGGCGTCCTGTTCGGCTGGCAGGAGAACGACGCCGTGTACGCGGGCACCGCGCACCACGTCACCCAGCGGCTCTCGAAGGCCACCGGCGCCATCGAGGCCACGTACACCTGCGACAGCGCTGTGTACTCGTGCGCCACCTCGCCCGGCGGGCGCTTCGTCTTCGCGGGTGACTCGCAGTCCTCCGTCTACTGCTTCGACCGGGACGGCGCACGCCTGTGGAAGCTCGGCACGGGCGGCGGCTCGGCGCTCTCGATGCAGTACCGCGACGAGCGGCTGTACCTGGTGACCACCGACGGCTCCCTGGTGTGCGTGGACGCGAGCGAAGCGGCCATCGCCGCGGCGCAGCAGGGCACGGTGCCGGTGGCGCGGGACGTCAAACTCGACGCCGCCCTGCCGACGTACGCACCGGCCACGGCGGTGGCCGCGGTGGACACCGTCGCCCACGCCCCCGCGGGGACGGTCGTCGTCGAATGCGTACAGGACGGCGGCCGCGTGCGCGTGCACGTGGTCTCCGAGGGCTACCAGCCGTCGTGGAACGTCCAGTTCCCCCGTGCGATACGGGAACCGGGAGCGCGCTACGTCGTGGACGCCCTGCACGCGGCGGCCGGCGGCTTCTACCGGGT
>NZ_JACBXC010000893.1 GCF_013870535.1 Streptomyces phytophilus
GGCGCGGGAGGCGGGACTACCCGGAGCCCACCCTGAAATCCTCCCGGGGCCGATGGGGGGCCAACCCTGATGCCAGGGCCGCCCCACCCGTGTGACGATGCATGGCATGACCGCCCCGACCGCCGCGCCCGCTTCCGAGGGCGCCGCCCCGCCCGGCGGCCCGTACGACCCGTACGAGCGGCCGATCCGGCGGCTGTACCGCAGCGCCGACGGGCGCTGGCTCGGCGGCGTCGCGCGGGGGCTCGCCGGTCACCTCGGGCTGCCGGTGTCGTGGGTGCGCATCGTCTTCCTCGGCCTGCTCATGGCCAACGGCCTGGGCGTGCTGGTGTACGCGGTCTTCTGGTTCGTCGTCCCGCTCGGCCAGGGCGGCCGGGCGGAGAAGCCGCTCGTGGACGTCGACGCCGACGGGCGCAAGAGGCTCCGCAAGCCCGACAAGGGGCAGCTCCTCGCCCTCCTCGCCCTGCTCATCGGCGCCGCCATCTTCGCCGGCAGCCTCGACCTGGGCCGCTCCAACGCCTTCGTGTGGCCGCTGCTGCTCATCGGCGCCGGTGTGGCCCTGGTGTGGCGGCAGGCGGACAACGCGCGGCGGGCGAAGTGGGCGGCGGTCACGAAGGGGACGAAGTTCCTGCCGCTCGCCCGCGGCGCCGCCGGGGTGCTGCTGGTCGGGGCGGGGGTCAGCGCGATCTTCGTCATGCAGGGCTCCACGCGGCACATCGGCGCCGTTGTGCAGGCGTCGCTCGCGGTCCTGGTGGGCGTGGCGCTGCTGGCGGGGCCCTGGCTCGTACGGATGGTGCAGGACCTCTCCGAGGAGCGGCTGATGCGCATCCGGGCGCAGGAGCGCGCCGAGGTCGCCGCCCACGTGCACGACTCCGTGCTGCACACCCTCACGCTGATCCAGCGCAACGCCGACAACGCCGGCGAGGTGCGCAAGCTGGCCCGCGCGCAGGAGCGGGAGCTGCGCACCTGGCTGTACAAGCCGGAGGGGACCGGCAAGGACGAGGACGAGGGGGCGGGCCCCGGGACGCTCGCCGAGGGGGTGCGCAGGACGGCGGCGGAGGTGGAGGACCACCACGGGGTGCCGGTGGAGGTGGTGTGCGTCGGCGACTGCCCGCTGGACGACAGGCTGGGCGCGCAGTTGCAGGCGGCGCGTGAGGCGATGGTCAACGCGGCCAAGTACGGTGGCGGGGCGGGGCCGGTGCAGGTCTTCGCGGAGGTCGAGGGGCGGCAGGTCTTCATCTCGGTGAAGGACCGCGGTCCCGGCTTCGACCCGGACGCGGTCCCGGCCGACAGAATGGGCGTACGCGAGTCCATCATCGGCAGGATGGAGCGCAACGGCGGCACCGCCCGGCTGCGCACGCCGGCGGGCGGGGGCACCGAGGTGGAGCTGGAGATGGAGCGCGCCGAGTGAGGCGTACGCGGACACGGTGGGCGCAGTGAGGAGCGGACGATGACGGACGACGCAGCGGGCGGGACACCGGCGGCGGGGATCCAGGCGGCCGGGACCCCGGCGCCCGGGATCCAGGCGGGCGGCGCGGGCCGCGAGGAGGGGCGCCGGGTGCGGGTCGTGCTCGTCGACGACCACCGCATGTTCCGGGCCGGGGTGCAGGCGGAGATCGGGGTGACGGACGAGACCGGCGTCGAGGTCGTCGGCGAGGCCGCGGACGTGGAGCAGGCCGTGACGGTCATCACCGCCACCCGCCCCGAGGTCGTGCTGCTCGACGTGCACCTGCCGGGCGGCGGCGGCGTCGAGGTGCTGCGCCGCTGCGCCGGGATGATGGGGGAGTCGCCGAGCGGTGAGGCACCGGTGCGCTTCCTCGCGCTGTCGGTGTCGGACGCGGCGGAGGACGTCATCGGCGTCATCCGCGGCGGCGCGCGGGGGTACGTGACGAAGACCATCACCGGCACGGACCTCGTCGACGCGATCTTCCGGGTGTCCGAGGGCGACGCGGTCTTCTCGCCGCGGCTCGCCGGCTTCGTCCTCGACGCCTTCGCGTCGACGGACGCCCCGCCGGTGGACGAGGACCTGGACCGGCTGACGCAGCGGGAGCGGGAGGTGCTGCGGCTGATCGCGCGGGGGTACGCGTACAAGGAGGTCGCGAAGCAGCTCTACATCTCCGTCAAGACCGTCGAGTCGCATGTCTCGGCGGTGCTGCGCAAGCTCCAGCTGTCGAACCGGCACGAGCTGACGCGCTGGGCGACGGCCCGCCGGCTGGTCTGACGGACCGGCGGACCGCTTCCGCGCCCCGCGCGCTCAGGCGGGGCGTACCGCTGTCACGAGGGGCATCGAGTCCACCGGGGCGTAGCGCACGGTCGCGCCCGGGCGGGGCGCGTGGATGATCTGGCCGCCGCCCGCGTAGATGCCGACGTGGGTGAGGCCGGAGTAGTAGAAGACCAGGTCCCCGGGCGCGAGGGCGGAGCGCGGGACGGTGGTGCCCGCCGCGGCCTGGGTGTAGGTCGTACGGGGCAGGGAGACGCCCGCGGCGCCCCAGGCGGCCTGCGTGAGGCCCGAGCAGTCGAAGGAGCCGGGTCCTGTGGCGCCCCA
>NZ_JACBXC010000894.1 GCF_013870535.1 Streptomyces phytophilus
GCAGTTGGCCGCCGCGGTGGTCGCCGAGGTGGGCTCGCCCGCGTCGTTCGCCGCCGCCGTGCAGGTCGGGCTGCCGCTGGCGACCTTCGCCGACCAGCCGAAGCTGCTACGTGAGTTCACCTGGCACGAGGAGGTAGGACACTCGGCGGTGGTGCGCGAGGCCGCGGGCGTGGTGGTGGCGATCACGCCGTGGAACTACCCGCTGCACCAGATCGCCGCGAAGGTCGCCCCGGCGCTGGCCGCCGGCTGCACCGTCGTGCTGAAGCCGAGCGAGGTGGCGCCCCTGAACGCCTTCCTGCTCGCCGAGGCCGTCGCCGAAGCCGGCTTTCCGCCGGGGGTGTTCAACCTGGTCTGCGGCACCGGCGCCGAGGTCGGCGGGCCGCTGGTGGCCCACCCCGCTGTGGACGTCGTCAGCTTCACCGGCTCGACCGCGGCCGGGCGGCGCGTCGGCGCGCTCGCCGCGGAGACCGTCAAGCAGGTGCACCTGGAGCTGGGCGGCAAGTCGCCCAGCGTGGTGCTGCCGGACGCCGACCTGGAGGCGGCCGTCGCCGACTGCGTGGCCAAGGCGTTCGTCAACACCGGCCAGACCTGCACGGCGCTGTCCCGGCTGATCGTGCCGCGCGGGCGGCTCGCGGAGGCCGAGGAGATCGCCGCCGCGGCCGTCGCCAACCACCCGCTGGTCGACCCCGCCGCCGAGACCGCCGGCGTCCGCCCGACGGCGTTCGCCGACCAGCTCGGGCACATCGGGTTCACCTTCGCGCTCGGGCCGCTGGTCTCCGCCGTCCAGCGCGAGCGCGTCACCGCTCTGGTACGGGCCGGGGAGCGCGAGGGCGCGAAGCTGGTGGCCGGCGGTGCCGAGCGGCCGGACGGCTTCGCGCGCGGCCACTACGTACGGCCCACGGTGTTTTCCGCCACCGAGCCGGGGATGACCGTCGTCCAGGAGGAGATCTTCGGCCCGGTGCTCTGCCTCCAGGCGTACGACGGCGAGGACGAGGCCGTGGCGCTCGCCAACGGCACGCGGTACGGGCTGTGCGCGGCCGTGTGGTCCGCCGACACCGACCGCGCCGTCGCCGTCGCCGGCCGGCTGCGGGCCGGGCAGGTCGAGGTCAACGGGGCCGGGTTCAACCCGTACGCGCCGTTCGGCGGCTACAAGCAGTCCGGCCACGGCCGGGAGCTGGGGCGGTGGGGGCTGGAGGCGTACCTCCAGACGAAGAGCCTCCAACTGCCCCGCACCGTCAGCTGATCTCCAGCACCTCCAGGGTGAGGCCCTGGGGGTCTCTGAAGTAGGCCACCCGCCGGCCCTCGTTCGGCCCCGAGGTGATGCGTACCGGGCCGGCGCTGCGCGACGCGGCGCCGAGCCCGGCCAGCCGGGCGTGCTCGGCGTCGAGGTCGTCGGTGGTGAGGCAGACGTGGGCGGTGCCCGGGTTCTTCGTCTCCAGGTCCACCGGCACACCGGCCGGGTTCAGGTACTGGATCAGCTCCAGCAGGGCGTCCGAGCCGGGGATGCGGAAGAGGGCGATGTCCAGCCGGGCGTCCGCGTAGCCGATCTGCTCGGAGGTGTACGGCGCGTCATACACCCGCCGCACCTCCGGCTCGGCGTCGAACACCTTCCGGTAGAACGCGGTGGCCGCCTCGACGTCGGCGACAGTGAACCCCACGTGGGAAAAGCCGGTCAGCATGACGTACTCCTGTCGGTCAGAGGGTGTGCGGGTCGACGATCGAGCCCTCGCGGGCCGAGCGGTACATCGCGGCCACGAACCGGACCGCATCCCGGCCGATCTCCGCTGGCGAGCCGTTGCGGCCCCGGCCCTGGGCGAGGTCCACCAGGTTCTGCACCGGCGCGTGCTCGGGGTTGCGCTCCGCCGCGGGCAGCTGCGGCAACTCCGTGACGCCGCCGGCGTCGTGGACGGAGGCGGTGCCCTGGTTCACGTCGAGCAGGATGTGCCCGTCCCGGCCGAAGACCTCCAGCCGCATGATCTCCTCAAGCCCCGCCAGCACCGCCCCCGTCGAGCCGAGGGTGCCGACAGCCCCGCCCTCGAAGCGGACCGCGATGCCGTCGGCGAGGTCCACCGGCAGCTCGAAGTCGGCGCGGAACGCGGCCACGCCGCGCGGGCGCAGCCCGGTCAGCCAGAGCAGCAGCGCGGCGGCGTGGGTGATCTGCGTCTGGCCCTGGCCGCCGCCGGACAGCTCCGGGTCGCTGTAGGTGCGCGCGTCCGGAGCGTTGACGGGGTAGCCGAAGGCGTCGCGGTACGGCTCGGGGTTGCCGCGGTACAGCTCGCGCACCGTGGAGGCGTACAGCACCGAGACGTGCTCGACGGGGCCGATCCGCCCGGCCGCGATCTCCTCGCGCAGCGCGAGGACGTGCGGGTTGTAGTGCCACGGGTAGTCGATCAGCAGCTCGGCCCCGCGGCTGCGGGCCAGCGCCACCAGCTCGTGTGCGTGCGCCGGTTCGATGGTCATGGGCTTCTCCAGCAGCACGTGCCTGCCCCGCTCCAGCGCGAGCCGCGCCACCGGGTGGTGCGCGGCGTGCGGCACCGCGA
>NZ_JACBXC010000895.1 GCF_013870535.1 Streptomyces phytophilus
TTGATCACCGCCTCCAGGAAGGCGGCCCCCTGCACCGCCGTGAACTTCGTGCTGGCGCTCGCCGTCTTCGTGGTCTACCTCGGCCGCGACGGCTACCACGACAACGCCGGCGGCAAGGTCGGCCTGCTGGACGCCGCGTACTACGCCACCGTCTCCCTCTCCACCACCGGCTACGGCGACATCGTCCCCGCCACCCCGGGCACCCGGCTCAGCACCGTCCTCGTGGTGACGCCGCTGCGCGTGCTCTTCCTGATCATCCTCGTCGGCACCACCCTTGAGGTGCTCACCGAGCGCACCCGCCAGCAGTGGCGGCTCGATCGCTGGAGGTCCGCGTTGCGCGATCACACCGTCATCGTCGGCTACGGCACGAAGGGCCGCTCCGCGCTGCAGACGCTGCGCGCCAAGGGGCTGGACAAGGGCCAGGTCGTGATCATCGATCCGAGCAGCAAGGTCGTCGAGGGGGCCAACGCCGACGGCTACGTGGGCGTCGTCGGCGACGCCACGCGCTCCGCCGTGCTGCTGCGCGCCGAGGGGCAGCGGGCGGCGCAGTTCGTGATCTCGCCGCAGCGCGACGACACGGCGGTGCTGGTGACGCTGACGGTCCGGCAGCTGAACCCGCGGGCCAAGATCGTGACGGCGGTGCGCGAGGAGGAGAACGCGCCGCTGCTGCGCCAGTCCGGCGCGGACGCGGTGATCACCAGCTCCAGCGCGGCGGGCCGGCTGCTCGGCCTGTCGGTGCTGAGCCCGAGCGCGGGTACGGTCCTGGAGGACCTGATCGTGCAGGGCTCGGGGCTGGATCTCATCGAGCGCCCGGCGACCAAGGCGGAGGCGGGTCTGCTGCCGCGCGAGACCGACGACCTGGTCGTGGCGGTCAAGCGGGGGCACCGGCTGATGGCGTACGACGATCCGGACGTCGGCCGGCTGGAGATGACGGACCGGCTGATCACGATCGCCCGGGCCGCGGGACCCGCGACGACGCCGGAGAAGGATCGCATAGTCACCCGCGAGGGTGGCTGGGACCTGGGCGGACGCCGGGACCGCGGCTACCGGGACTACGAGGACACCCGCGACTCCCGCGGCGCCAGGGACTCCAGGGGCTACGGCGCGTACGGGGAGTTGGGCGGCGCGGACCGGGACCGCGACAGGGACCGGAACCGCCGCGGCGACGGCGGCCGGGGGGAGGACGGGGACGCCGCCGACGATGCGGAGTAGTAGCGTCCACGACATGCATGCGATCACCATCTCAGAGCCAGGCGGCCCCGATTCGCTCGTCTGGGCCGAGGTCCCCGACCCCGTGCCGGCCGAAGGCGAAGTGCTGATCGAGGTGGCTGCCGCCGGTGTGAACCGCGCGGACGTGCTGCAGCGCCAGGGGTTCTACGAACCACCCGCCGGCGCCTCCCCGTACCCGGGACTGGAGTGCGCGGGGCGGATCGCCGCGCTCGGCGCGGGGGTGACGGGCTGGCAGGTCGGCGACGAGGTGTGCGCGCTGCTCGCCGGCGGCGGCTACGCGGAGCAGGTCGCGGTGCCCGCCGGGCAGCTGCTGCCCGTACCCCACGGGCACGACGCCGTGACCGCCGCCGCGCTGCCCGAAGTGGCGTGCACCGTCTGGTCGAACGTGTTCATGATCGCCCACCTGCGGCCGGGCGAGACGCTGCTCGTGCACGGCGGCGGCAGCGGCATCGGCACGATGGCCGTGCAGTTGGCCAAGGCGGTCGGCGCCCGGGTGGCGGTGACGGCGGGCAGCGCGGAGAAGCTGGAGTACTGCCGCGAGCTGGGCGCGGACGTGCTGATCAACTACCGGGAGCAGGACTTCGTCAAGGAGGTGCGGGCCGCCACGGACGGCGCGGGCGCGGACGTGATCCTGGACATCGTCGGGGCGGCGTATCTGGCGCAGAACGTGAAGGCGCTGGCGGTCAACGGCCGGATCGCGGTGATCGGGCTGCAGGGCGGCGCGAAGGGGGAGTTGAACCTCGGCGCGCTGCTGGCCAAGCGCGGGGCGATCACGGCGACGTCGCTGCGGGGGCGGCCGCCGGGCGAGAAGGCGGCGATCGTGGCGGCGGTACGGGAGCACGTGTGGCCGCTGGTGGAGGCGGACCGGGTGCGGCCGATCGTGGACCGGACGCTGCCGGTGCAGCAGGCGGCGGAGGCGCACCGGGTGATGGAGTCGAGTGCGCACGTGGGGAAGCTGCTGCTGACGACGTGACGTGGGGCGGTCGCCGCGGCGGTACGTGACCGGCGGTACGCCGTGCGGGTGGGGCACCCGCACGGCGTAGTTCCGAATGTCGGCTTTGTTGGCTTATGTGACTCTAGTCACGTCAGCACTGCCGGCACGGAAGGGTCTCCGCCGTGGCTGCTCCCGCACGTCGCCTGCGCCTCGCAGCCGGAGTCGTGGCGGTGGTGCTCTGGCAGGGCGTGGTGGCGGGCCAGGGGACCGCGTACGGGGCAGGCAACGCGGCGCCGACCGCAACCCGGCACGAGGCGACCCACCCGGGCGCGACGGCGGCACCCGCCGGTGCCGCAGGCC
>NZ_JACBXC010000896.1 GCF_013870535.1 Streptomyces phytophilus
CGCCGGCGCCCGGGCCGTAGAACATGAGCTGCCCGGCCGCGCTGGCCTCGACGAAGACGGCGTTGTACGCCTCGCGCACGGAGGCCAGCGGGTGCGTCAGCGGGATCATCGCCGGGTGCACCCGCGCGGTGACGGACTTGCCGTCGGGCGTGCGCTCGCAGATGGCGAGCAGCTTGACCGTACAGCCGATGCGGGCCGCGGAGGCCATGTCGGCGGCGGTGATCTCGGTGATGCCCTGGCGGTGCACGTCGTCGAGGCGGACCCGGGTGTGGAAGGCGATGCCGGCGAGGATCGCGGCCTTGGCGGCGGCGTCGTAGCCCTCGACGTCGGCGGTGGGGTCGGCCTCGGCGTAGCCGAGCGCGGTGGCCTCCTCCAGCGCCTCGGCGTAGCCGGCGCCGGAGGTCTCCATGCGGTCGAGGATGAAGTTGGTGGTGCCGTTGAGGATGCCGAGCACCCGGTCGACCCTGTCGCCGGCCAGCGACTCGCGCAGCGGGCGGACGAGCGGGATGGCGCCGGCGACGGCGGCCTCGTAGTAGAGGTCGACGCCGTGCCGGGCGGCGGCGGCGTGCAGGCTGGTGCCGTCCTCGGCGAGGAGCGCCTTGTTGCCGGTGACGACGCCGGCGCCGTACTCGAAGGCGGTGGTGATGAGCGTACGGGCCGGCTCCAGGCCGCCGATCAGTTCGATGACGACGTCGAGGTCGCCGCGTTTGACCAGCGCCGTGGCGTCCGTGGTGATCAGCTCGTCCGGGATCCCGGGCCGCGCCACCCCCGCGCGCCGCACCGCGACGCCCGCCAGCTCGACCGGGGCGCCGATGCGGGCGGCGAGGTCCGCGGCGTTCGCCGTCATGATGCGCGCGACCTCGGAGCCGACGGACCCGCAGCCCAGGAGCGCCACCTTCAGCGGACGCCTCTCGCTCATACGACCTCGTTCCTCACGTGCATCGACAGGGGTCGGTTCCAGTCTCACGCAGCGGCGGGCGATTGCGACGCCCTGTCCGGATGCCGAGACGTACCGTTTACGGCTTGAGATGCGGCCGGCCTGCGGCTAGCCCACGTCGAGCCGCAGCAGGTCCTCCTCGGTCTCGCGCCGGACGATCTCCCGCGCCCCGCCGTCCGCGACGGCCACCACGGGCGGGCGCAGCACATGGTTGTAGTTGCTCGCCATGGCGCGGCAGTACGCCCCGGTGGCGGGCACCGCCAGCAGGTCGCCGACCGCCAGGTCCGCCGGCAGGTAGGCGTCCCGTACGACGATGTCGCCGGACTCGCAGTGCTTGCCGACGACGCGGGACAGCACCGGCTCGGCGCTGGAGGCGCGGGAGGCCAGCGCCACCGAGTATTCGGCGTCGTAGAGCGCGGTGCGGATGTTGTCCGACATGCCGCCGTCCACGCTCACGTACGTACGCAGCCCCTCCAGCTCCTTGACCGTCCCGACCTCGTACAGCGTGAACGCGGTCGGCCCGACGATCGCGCGGCCCGGCTCGACGGACAGCCGCGGCACGGCCAGCCCCGCGGCCGTGCACTCGCGGGAGACGATGTCGCGCAGGGCCTTCGCGATCTCGTACGGCTCGCGCGGGTCGTCGTCGGGGGTGTACGCGATGCCGAGGCCGCCGCCGAGGTCGATCTCGGGCAGCTGAACCCCGTGCTCGTCGCGGATCTCGGTGAGCAGCCCGACGACGCGGCGGGCGGAGACCTCGAAGCCGGCCATGTCGAAGATCTGCGAGCCGATGTGGCTGTGGATGCCGACCAGCTCCAGGGAGTCGAGCTTCAGCACGCGCCGTACGGCCTCGGCCGCCTGGCCGTCGGCGAGCGCGAGCCCGAACTTCTGGTCCTCGTGGGCGGTGGCGATGAACTCGTGGGTGTGCGCCTCGACGCCGACGGTGACCCGGATCTGCACGCGCTGGCGCCTGCCGAGCCGCTCGGCGGTGTGCGCGACGCGGACGATCTCCTGGTACGAGTCGAGCACGATCCGGCCGACGCCGGCCGCGACGGCCCGTTCGATCTCGTCGGGGCTCTTGTTGTTGCCGTGCATCGCGATCCGGTCGGCGGGCATGCCTGCGGCCAGCGCGGTCGCCAGCTCGCCGCCGGAGCACACGTCGAGGTTCAGGCCCTCCTCGCGCAGCCAGCGGACGACGGCGCGGGAGAGGAACGCCTTGCCGGCGTAGAAGACGTCGGCGCCCTCGAAGGCGTCGGTCCAGGCGCGGCAGCGGGCGCGGAAGTCCTCCTCGTCGAGGAAGTAGGCGGGGGTGCCGAACTCCTCGGCGAGCCGGGTCACGGGCAGCCCGCCGACGGTGACGACGCCGTCCCCGTCGCGGGCGACGGTACGGGCCCACACGCGCGGGTCGAGGTCGTTGAGGTCGGCGGGCGGTGCGGCGTAGTGCCCTTCGGGCAGCACGTCGCCGTGCCGGGGGCCGGCGGGGTGGGCGGATCGGCTCACGGCGGGGTACTCCTTCGGTGCGGGGTTCTCACGGTCGGCTCACACGTACTCGGGCGCCGGTATGCCGAGCAGGCCGAGGCCGTTGCGG
>NZ_JACBXC010000897.1 GCF_013870535.1 Streptomyces phytophilus
ACAGCGGAGCAGCTGCGCGAGGTCGCAGGCGGGCTTGAGGTCGCCAGTTGACCCCGCCCGATCCTCGGTGGCGGGGTTGACGACGGTGTGCTCGTGCGGCGCGGGGGGTGCCGGTGCCGATGGTGCCAAGGGGTTCGACCTCACATGCGCTCGAAGGACCGGAAGCGTTCCCAGTCGGTGACGGCGGTGTCGTACGCCTCCTGCTCGACGCGCGCCATGTTGCGGTAGTGGCGGACGACGTCCTCGCCGAACGCGTCGCGGGCCAGGGCGCTGCCGCTCCACAGCCCGGCGGCGTCCCGGAGGGTGGCGGGGACGTGCGCGGCGTCGCCGGTGTAGGCGTTGCCGGTGCAGGCTTCGGGGAGTTCGAGCTTCCGCTCGACGCCGTGCAGCCCGGCGGCGATCATCCCGGCGACGGCGAGGTACGGGTTGACGTCGCCGCCCGGCAGCCGGTTCTCCAGCCGCAGCGAGCCGCCGTGGCCGACGACGCGGATGGCGCAGGTGCGGTTGTCGGGGCCCCAGGCGACGGCGGTGGGGGCGAAGGAGCCGGGGCGGAAGCGCTTGTAGGAGTTGATGTTCGGGGCGTAGAGGAGGGTCAGCTCGGGCAGGCAGGCGAGCTGTCCGGCGACGAAGTGCCGCATGGTCTCGGACATGCCGTACGGGGCGTCGTCGCCGGACCCGCCGGGGGCGGCGAAGACGGGGGTGCCGTCGGCGTCGCGTACGGACAGGTGGATGTGGCAGGAGTTGCCCTCGCGCTCGTCGTACTTGGCCATGAAGGTCAGCGCCGTGCCCTCCTGGGCGGCGATCTCCTTGGCGCCGGTCTTGTAGATGCTGTGCTGGTCGCAGGTGGTGAGCGCGTCGTCGTAGCGGAAGGCGATCTCGTGCTGGCCGAGGTTGCACTCGCCCTTGGCGGACTCCACGGTCATGCCGGCGGCGGCCATCTCGTTGCGGATGCGGCGCAGCAGGGGCTCGACGCGGCCGGTGCCGAGGACGGAGTAGTCGACGTTGTACTGGTTGGCGGGGGTCAGGCCCCGGTACGCGCTGCTCCACGCCTGCTCGTAGGTGTCCTTGAAGACCATGAACTCCAGCTCCGTGCCCGCGTACGCGGTCCAACCGCGCTCGGCGAGCCGGTCGAGCTGGCGGCGCAGCACCTGGCGCGGCGAGGCGGTGACGGGGGTGCCGTCGTGCCAGGCGAGGTCGGCGGTGACCATGGCGGTGCCGGGGTGCCAGGGGATGCGGCGCAGGGTGGCGAGGTCGGCGTGCATGGCGAAGTCGCCGTACCCGCGCTCCCAGGACGACATCTCGTAGCCGTCGACGGTGTTCATGTCGGCGTCGACGGCGAGCAGGTAGTTGCAGCCCTCGGTGCCGTGCGCCAGCACCTCGTCGAGGAAGAAGGGGGCGGCGAAGCGCTTGCCCTGGAGCCTGCCCTGCATGTCCGTGAAGGCCAGGACCACGGTGTCCAGCTCACCGGCCTCGACGAGCCGGCGCAGCTCGGGTACGGGAAGTGCGGGGGTGCGTGCGGAGTCGGTCACGGGAGCGGTCTCCTCTTCTACGGACGTCTTAAGGTATGCATGGATACCTTTGGTTGGGAAGTAGGCGGGAAGAGCGGGTCGGAGGGCGGGGTCGGGATGAGGGCGTTCAGCAGCGCGGCGGCGGGAGACGGGCTGCGGACCGTACTGCGTCCGGTGCGCGCGGGCAACGGATTCGAAGAGGCGCTGGAGCAGATACTCCAGGTGCTGCGCCTGGGCCTGGTGCCGCCGGGTGAGCGGCTGCCCGCGGAGCGGGAGTTGGCCGAGCGGCTGCGCATCAGCCGGGTGACGCTGCGGGACGTGCTGAAGGTGCTGGCGGACGAGGGCCTGGTGGAGAGCCGCCGGGGGCGCTACGGGGGCACGTTCGTCAAGGAGCGCACGCCCGCACGCCGGGACGCGCAGGAGGAGCTGCGCCGGCGCACGGAGCGTACGGACCTGGAGGACGTGCTCCGCTTCCGCGAGGTGCTGGAGACGGGCGCCGCGGAGCTGTGCGCCGGCACCGCGGCGACGCCGGAGCAGCGGGCGCGGCTGCGCGCCGCGCTGCAGGCCACGAAGGACGCGCCGCTCGGCGACTACCGGCGGCTGGACACCCTGCTGCACCTGACCCTGGCCGAACTCGCGGGCTCCCCGCGGCTCGCGGCCCAGTACGCCGCCGTCCGGGCCACCGTCAACGACCTGCTGGACTGCATCCCGCTGCTGGTGCGGAACCTGGAGCACAGCCAGGCGCAGCACGCCGCGCTCGTCGGGGCGGTGCTCGACGGCGATCCGGACGCCGCCCGCGAGGTGATGCGGGAGCACTGCGCCGGCACGGCGGCGCTGCTGCGCGGCTTCCTGGGCTGAGCACCGCCGGGGCCGGGCGCCGTAACAGGACGTTCATGCACGGGGCTTGCGCTCGTCACCCCGGCGCCGCAAAGGTATGGGGCCACACCATTGCTGGGTCCCCACCGTCCGTTGAGGCAGGAGCGGCACCATGAGCGAAGGCACCGAGTC
>NZ_JACBXC010000898.1 GCF_013870535.1 Streptomyces phytophilus
GCGTCGAAACCGGCCGTCCCGCCGGGCCGACCGGCGCCCGGGTCCTGCACTCGACCGCGAGCATGGCAGTCTTGTGTTCCACAATCCTGCACGGGCAGGCACGACAACGGCGGACCGAGGAGCGGGCAGAGTGCAGCGCTGGCGTGGCTTGGAGGACATCCCCGAGGGGTGGGGGCGCAGCGTCGTCACCATCGGCTCGTTCGACGGCGTGCACCGCGGCCACCAGCTCATCATCGGCCGGACGGTGGCGCGGGCCCGGGAGCTGGGCGTGCAGTCCGTCGTCGTGACCTTCGACCCGCACCCCACCGAGGTCGTACGCCCCGGCAGCCACCCGCCGCTGCTGGCCGCGCACCACCGGCGGGCGGAGCTGATGGCGGACCTCGGCGTGGACGCCCTGCTGATCCTGCCGTTCACCGCGGAGTTCTCGAAGCTGTCTCCCGCGGACTTCGTGGTCAAGGTGCTGGTCGACAAGCTGCACGCGCGGTGCGTGGTGGAGGGCCCCAACTTCCGCTTCGGCCACAGGGCCGCCGGCGACGTCGCGTTCCTCGCCTCGCTCGGCGGGACCTACGACTACGCGGTGGACGTCGTCGACCTCCAGGTCAGCGGCACCGCGGGCGGCGGCGAGCCGTTCTCCTCCACCCTCGCCCGCCGGCTGATCGCCGAGGGCGACGTCGCGGGGGCGGCGGAGGTGCTGGGCCGGCCGCACCGGGTCGAGGGCATCGTCGTACGGGGCGCGCAGCGCGGCCGGGAGCTGGGCTTCCCGACCGCCAACCTGGAGACCCTGCCGCACACCGCGGTCCCCGCGGACGGGGTGTACGCGGGCTGGCTGGACGCCGCCGGCGAGCGGATGCCGGCGGCCGTCTCGGTGGGGACGAACCCGCAGTTCGACGGCACGGAGCGGACGGTGGAGGCGTACGCCCTCGACCGCGACGACCTCGACCTGTACGGCCTGCACGTGGCCGTCGACTTCCTCGCCTTCGTCCGCGGCCAGGAGCGCTTCGAGACGGTCGAGGACCTGAAGGCCCAGATGCGCCGCGACGTCGACACCTGCCGCGACCTGACCGCGGGCCTGTGAGGGCATAGGGCCGTCCGGCCCCTGCCGGACACGCGTAGAACGCCGTTCTGCCGGGCCCCGTGTGGGTCGGAGGCAGCGATCCACACGATCTCGGCCGGGACGGCGCCCCGTGGGCGGTGCTACGGCGGTGGGGTCGTCGGGTTCGGTTCGGGGAGGTGGCATGCCACCCCCGGGGCGGTTCCGTCCAGCACCGGCAGGTCCGTGCCGCGGCAGGCGTCGGCCACGCCCGCCTTCGCCGCCGCGCCGGAGGCGAGGTCCTGGCAGCGGGCGTGGAACCGGCACCCGCCCGGGATCCGCGCCGGGTCCGGCGGTTCGCCGGTCAGCACCACCGGCGGCGTACCCGACTCCGGCAGCACCGACAGCAGGGCCTTCGTGTACGGGTGCCGCGGCGCCGTCAGCACCTCCTCCACCGGCCCCGCCTCCACGATCCGGCCCAGGTACATGACCGCCACCCGGTCCGCGATGTTCCAGGCGAGCCCCAGGTCGTGCGTGACGACCAGCGCGGACAGCCCCAGTTGGTCGCGGAGCCGCAGCAGCAGCGCCAGGATCTCGCCCCGCACCGACGCGTCGAGCGAGGCCACCGGCTCGTCGGCGACGATCAGCTCCGGGTCGAGGACGAGGGCGCCGGCGATGACGACGCGCTGCCGCTGCCCGCCGGACAGCTCGTGCGGGTAGCGCAGGAAGAACCGCTCCGGCGGGCGCAGCCCGGCGCGGGAGAGCGCGGAGGCCACGACGGCGCGCTCGTCGCCGCGGTGACCGTGGATGCGCAGGCCCTCGGCGACGGCGTCGTAGACGGTGTGCCGGGGGTTGAGCGACCCGCTGGGGTCCTGGAGCACGAGTTGCACGCGCCGCCGGTACGCCTTGAGCGCCCGGCTGCCGTACGCCAGCGGCGAGCCGCGGAACGAGACCGCGCCCGCGCTGGGGCGGACCAGGCCGAGGAGCGCGCGGGCCAGGGTGGTCTTGCCGCAGCCGGACTCGCCGACGAGGGCGACGATCTCGCCGGTGCCGACGGCCAGGTTCACACCGTCGACGGCCCGCGCGGCGGATGCGCCGTGCCGCCCGGGGAAGACGACCTTCAGTCCCTCGGCGACGAGCAGCGGCCCGGTGGCGGCCCCGTCGTCGCGTACGGGCGCGGCAGCCGCAGCGGCTGCGTCCTCGCGTACGCCCGCGTCCGCCGCCTTCTCGCGTGTGCCCGTACGCACCGTGTCCGCCTCCTCGCGTACGCCCCCCGCCTCCGCGCTCCGTACCGCCGCCGTCCCCGCGTCCTCCGCCGTCTCCGCCGACTCCCCGCTCACCGTGCCTCCTTGACGCTGTCCACGTGTACGCACGCCGCCCGCCGTCCCGGGCCCGCCTCCCGCAGCCGCGGGTCGTCCGCCGCGCAGGTCTCCAGCGCCACCGGGCAGCGCGGGTGGAACGCGCAGCCCGGCGGCAGCCGGGC
>NZ_JACBXC010000899.1 GCF_013870535.1 Streptomyces phytophilus
GGTCTCGCGGACCGTCGCGCCGCCGGGCGCCTCCGCGATGGAGCCGGCCGGCAGGTGGACGACGGCCAGGTCGTCCGTGCGGTCGGCGATGTCCACCCGGTAGAAGAACTTCATGCTCTCCAGGTACGCGACGAGGTCCTTCTGCGTGCCCGGTTCCACGTGCGCCCACGTCGTCTCGCCGTCGTCGACGAGGTACAGCGCGTGTTCGATGTGCCCGTGGGCGGACAGCACCAGCGCCTCGGTGGCGTGACCCGGCGCGAGCGCTTCGACGTGCTGCGTCAGCAGCAGGTGCAGCCAGCTCAGCCGGTCCTGGCCGGTGACCGACACGACGCCGCGGTGGGAGAGGTCGACGAAGCCCTCGCCGGCGTCCAGCGCGCGCTGCTCCCGGAAGAGATCGCCGTAGTGCGCGGCGACGCCCTCGTCGGGAGCCTCGGCGGCGACCGCCCCGGGCAGGGAGAGGAGGGGAGAAGGCGCGTTCATGCTTCAAGAGTACGTCCGGGCGGCCACCCGGGGTCACGGGCCGGATGCAAGTCGCGCGCGGCAGCCGCCGGGACCCGGGGCGCTACGGGGCGGAGGCGTCGGGCTTGCCGGACTCGGTGCAGGTCGCGCAGCGGCCGAGGATCGCGAAGTGCCGTACGTCGCTCTCGAACCCGAACCGCTGCCGCAGTTCCTCCGCGAACGGCTCCGCCACCGCGTTCTCCGCCTCGATGACCCGGTCGCAGACGCGGCACACGAGGTGCAAATGGTGGTGCCGGTCGGCGATGTGGTACGTCGGCGGGCCGTGGTTGAGGTGCGCGTGGCTGACGAGGCCCAACTCCTCCAGCAGCTCCAGCGTGCGGTAGACCGTGGAGATGTTGACGCCGGCGGCGGTCTTGCGGACCTCGATCAGGATGCCGTCGGGCGTCGCGTGCTCCAGGGAGTCGACGGCTTCCAGCACGAGCTGCCGCTGCGGCGTCAGGCGGTAGCCGCGCTTGCGCAGGTCGCGCTTCCAGTCGGTGGTCTCCACGGCTCAAGTGTATGAGCGTCGCGGCGGAACCCCGGCCGGTTGCCGGAAAGCGCCCCCGCCGGGTGCCCGAGGGGGCGTCCGCGGGGTGTCTGCGGGAGGCGGCTCAGCGGAAGAAGGCGATCCCGTCGTCCGGGAGGTCCTTCAGGTCCTTCGCCCACTCCCGCGGGTTCACGACCTTCTTCAGCTGGGCCGACATGTACGGCCGCAGCTCCACCTCCGGGGTGGCCTTCTCGCCGACCCACATCAGGTCGCCGTTCACGTACCCGTACAGCCGCTTGCCGCCCGCGTACGGCGGGGAGGCCGCGCTGCGCGCGACCGCGTCCGTGGCCAGGTCGATCTGGGGCTTGCCCGCGGCCAGCTCGCCGTACCAGACCTCGGCGACGCCCTGGTCGCGCACCATGACGGCCTCGATCTGCCGGTCGGGCCGGATCCGCCAGTACCCGGACTCGCTCTCCAGCGGGCGCACCTTCTCGCCGGCCTCGTCGAGCACCCAGGTGTACGAGGTGTACGCCAGGAAGTCCCGGCCGTCGTGGCCGAAGCGCAGCTCCTGCCCGAAGTTGCACTTCTCGCTGCCGGGGAAGTCGAAGACGCCCGCACCCTGCCAGTCGCCCAGCAGGAACGCCAGCGGGACCAGGTCCTTGTGCAGGTCGGAGGGGATCTCGATCGGCATCGTCAGCGCTGGCCCTGGTACAGCTTCTTCACGACCAGTCCGGCGAAGGCCAGTGTGGCCACGCAGACCAGCACGAGCAGGATGTCGAAGGTGACGACAAGCACGAGTGCGCTCCGTAACGACGAGGGACGTACCGCCGCCGAGTCTAGCCGCCGGGCCGGACACCGGCCCGGCGGGCACCGACGGGGGACCCGGGGCGGGCGTCAGCCGAGGAGCTGCGACTGCAGGATCACCGTCTGCCGGAACGGCGTCGGGGCCACCTCGCCCGCCCGCGACTGCACCACCAGGCCGATGACGTCCCCCGCGCGCAGGTACGCCTGGCGCACGTGGTCCTCCTCGCGCGGCTCGGGCTCGTCGAAGACGTACGTCTCGATGGCGCCGGGCCCCGCTTCCACCGGCCAGCTCTCGTCGAGTACGGCCTCGGGCGCCCCGGCGAGGTCGGAGCCGGTGCTGTCGCCCCGGGAGATCACCTCGTCGAACCAGGCGGTCGCGAACGCGCCGGAGTTGAACCTCAGGAGATAGATGCGCGTCCGGGTACCGTCCGGCATGAGCCAGCCGGTGGCGGCGATGTGCCGTACCGCGTTGTGGCGGAGCGCGCGCCGCAGCTCGCCGCGGTCGCGCCCGTCGTACGCGGCGACGTACCTGCCCGTCGGCACCCACTCGGCGTCGGCGGGCAGCTTCTTGTCGGGCTTGGCACCGGCCGGGGACGGCAGCACCAGCTCGCGGAGGTCGGCGTGGTGCTCCTCGGCGCTGTTGCCGGCGACGAACGGCGGCGGGGACCCGGAGGGCAGGGCGGGCAGCTTGAGGGCGGGGTAGTCCCAGCGGCCGTCGGAC
>NZ_JACBXC010000009.1 GCF_013870535.1 Streptomyces phytophilus
TACGCGGGATTGCCGGGCCACGTCGACGATGCCGGGGAAGACCTCCATGACCTGGGCGGCCATCTCCCGGTCGGCGGCGTAGTGATCCTTGCCTCCCACCCAGAAGTCCCACACACGGGCCTGGTGCGGGCGGGTCGGATCGATCGGCATGTCCAGCCGTTCGGCTGCTCTGGCTGAGTCCTCGGTCATAGCTGGTCCTCGAATGCGCGGTGGATGTCGACGGCGAACGTACATCAGCCCGACGCAGGTGCCCAACGCGCGGCGCGGGAGGTTTCCGTGCGATGGGCTGCTTTATGCTCCCCGGCCAACCTAGGGTTGGCGGAGGTCACCAGATTGGGGAATGGGAGATCATGGCCGAGATCAAGGGGCTGCTAGCGACGGACGTGGCGAAGACCATTATCGAGGTCATGCAGTGGGAGAAGACTGCCACTTCGCGGTGGTTCGGCCCGAGACAGGAGCGCATCGAGATTCCCGGTGACCAGCGGTGGATCGGTGTCACCAGCAGTCTGCTCTCCAAGTGGGTGAGCTTGCACGCCGGCCGGATTGACGGAGAAGAGTTCCTGTCGCCCGAGGTGCACTCGAAGCGCGTGGACGGCACCGACCAGGCGGCACTGGCCCTCGCTACACGGCAGGTGTGGGAGGAGTTGGACAGGCAGGACGCCGCGAAGAAGCGCCCCTGACAGTGATCAGTCGGCGAGGAGCATCGAGCCGAGGAAACGACTCAGGCGGCTGATCACGTTTATCGTGGCGATGGTCTGGCTCCACAGGCTGTTCGGGACGTGGGACAGGTCCCACGCCTCCCACTCGGCCCCGGGATCGTCGGCGGCCCATTGCGCTTCGAGGCGTTCGGTATCGGGGCGAAGCTGGTCGCACAGGTCGGCGACAGCGGCGAGGAGCATCGGCAGCGGGCCCGTCTGCGGGAGTGGTGCAGCGGCGGCGCGCAGCGCGCTGGCCACCTGCACGGCATGGGCGGCCTGCTGGAGCCAGGCCGGCCGGGCGAGTGGATCACCCACGTCGCGGGTGGGGACGGCTGGGTAGTCGAAGGCAGGCAGCTCGGGGCCGGTCAAGCCGGTCGCGCGGGCCGCGGCCCGCTCCGCGTCTGTGACGCTCCATTCGCCGTCCTGGTACAGGGCCTTGGCATCGCGCAGGCAGCGGACGACCAGGTCGTGCGCGTCCTCCCACGCTGCACCGTGCATCAAACCCGCCTGCCCCGACCGGTGCCGGGGGCCGTTCGGCGTTCCGTTTGCGTGCTGCTGTCCGGGAGGATCACACCGGAACCCTAGCGATCCACCTCGTGGGACGGCCGTACCGTTGACCAAGCCCGTGGGAGCGTCGACCGCGGGCGGCTCCGGCCACCCCGCCGGGTATCCACACTGACGGATCCTCCCCTCTCCGTTCCTCCCCGAGTGTCCTTTGTCATCCAACCGAGGCGTTTGACGGCGAATCCAGCCGCGAGCCAAAGCGGGGATAACTGCCCTCACTTGAATCGTTCGTCTTAGCTGGCCGACGATCGGCGATAAGGTCAAGGCAGGATGGCTCAGCGCCATGCATGCTTTGTCGGGACTCGCAGCCGAGGTCCGCAGACGAGTCTGAGGGGGGATGAGAGTCAGTGGCGGGGATGCAGCCTTGGAAGCGGTATCAATACGACGCTGCCCAGTTGCTGAGTGAACTGGGATTTGCCGTCCAGGTCGAGGACCAGATCGCCTCTTCCCGGGGAGTAACCCACGAGGTCGATGTGTCTGCCCGCCGCACTGTTGCTGGGGTGGAGGTTCTCTGGGTGGTGGAGTGCAAGCTCTGGCGTAGTCGGGTAGACAAGGAGAAAGTCGCCGCTCTCTCCGCCATCTGCGAAGACCTGGGTGCTGATCGCGGCCTATTGATGTCAGAGGCCGGTTTCCAGTCCGGTGCTCTCCAGATGGCATCTGGCCGGAATATCACCCTAACCAGCCTGGAAGATCTGCGCTCTACCGCCGCTCTTGACCTGCAGCTTGCCCGACAGCACCAAGCCGACCATCGGCTGCGGGCAGTAGAGATGGAATTGAGAGAGATGCGGGACACAACAATCGGTGAAAGCTTTGGCGAACTCCTAAAGGTCATCTACCTCTTGGGGCTGTCACAGGATGAGCACGCACAACGCGCCGAGGAGGCAGAGGCACGTCCTACCGTTCAAGATGTTCTAGCGGTGAAGGATCGCGTTAACCAGCAGCATCCAGACCTCGGACAGAAAGAAGATGCCGACAGGCGACGCGCAATAAGAACATTCGAGCGCGTGGAGCGGATGCTCCAGACGAGCGTTCCAAGCAAAGCCGACCAGGAAGAAGTTGGAGTTTTGGCCAAGGTGGCCGTTAAGTGCCGGACGAGCCTTGACGAAGGCGCTCTTGGGAAATGGCCCGTTCTGGCCGAAGACCAAGAGGGTACACTCCGAACCACCTGGTGTATGCGGCAGTTGCTCGATGTGCTTGAAATGTCAATTGTCGATTTGAGCCGAAGGGTCGATATCCAACGTCAGCAAGTAGAAAGAGAGCGGACAGATGCGGCGTCATAAGATCTCTTGCCAATCAAGCTAGTCGCTGCAGGTCAACGGACGGGGCGCGGCTGGCTTCACTGTCAGGGGACACCGAGCGCAGTAATGCGCGGTTCTGCCCCATTGGATTTGTTCACGAGTTGTGAAGCCAGTTCGTCATGATGTCCTTTCTCACTCAATCGAGTCGATTTCCGGCGAACCGGGTCGTTGGACCTGCGGGCGATCGAGGAGAGCCGAGTACACACCGGCTGATTGCCTGCATCCGGCAGGGATGCACCGCGCTGACCTGCCAGCACCCCCCATGACGAGGCAGGTTCCCGACAGCGGAGGATAAGCCGACAGGCCGGGGCGCCGGCCCGCGAAGGGTGGAGTGCGAGATGACCGGTCGGCGAGAAGTGACGGCCTTCCGGGCCGGAGCGAGGCGCGTCCTGGGGCTGCTGATGATCGCGGTGTCCGGGGCCCTGGCGGCGGGCTGCGTCCTCGCGTTCACCGACTGGCTGCCCGCCAACGTCGCGCGATACGAGGAGTACCGCGCAGCCGAACGCTGCCCGGCCAACGCGACGCCAGATGCGTGGCGGGAGGACTGCCTGCGGGAAATCGACCTCAACATCGTGGACACGGTGGTCCGCGGAGGCAAGGGCAGCGAGTACCGGGCGACCGTGGACAGCAAGCGGTTCCACGGCAAGCTGGACTTCGGCGACCCCGGACCGCTCCTGGACACGCTCCAGGAGGGCGACAAAGCCGTCGGCACCGTCTGGCGCGGCGACATCGTCGCACTCACCAAGGGCAGGATCCGGCAGAAGACCTCCGACGAGCCGCGCGACGAGCCCCAGATGATCGCCGCCGGAGGCGCGGGCCTTGGCCTGCTCGCGGTGCCCGGTCTCGTCCTGGGCGCGGCACGCCTCGTCGCGCCGCGCCGCCCCGGCCCCTTCACCTGGAGCAGGTCCGGCAAGAGGCTGTTCTTTACCAACCTGGCAGCCACCTTCGGCGTGGGGCTACCCGCAGTGTGGCTCGGCGTTCCCTGGCAGCTCGTGCCGCCGGCGATCGTGGCGGTCGTGCTGGGTGTGAGCTTCTTTCTCCGGGGCATCCGGAGATCGGCCGAGGCAGGCGCGAAATGAACGACCGGTGGACTACGGCCGACACACCCTCCCCCACCCCATGCCCACGCCTCACCTGGCTGCCCAACCCTCCGGCACTCATGCCAGGGGGCGTGGGACTGGCCCGGCACCCGGGCGCTTCATGCACGACGACCGACCAGATCACCCGAAACCACAAGCGAATCGGACCAGACCGCCTAAGACGTGGACCAGATCCTCGGAGACGGAACACGGCACTCAGCCATTCTCCCTGACCCCTGAGATCTGTCTCAACGAATCAAGTCCTCGCGTCTCACCCAATCCAGTCCACGCAGGTCACCGCAAGGGTGGAGGACTAACTTCGTTGAGACAGGACACATGACTTCGGGAGGCACGTGGTGACCGGTTCGGTGGTTGTTCACGAGAACGGGCAGCACCGAGAGTCGAGGCGCGGCACGCTGCGGGGGTGACCACTACATCGGACCGCTTGGACCTACCCGCACGTCGTCGCCGCCACGCGCGACTGATCGCCGCCCTGACCACGTTGGTCGGAGCCTGCGCCGAGGCGGCTGGCGCCGTGTACCGCCCCATCGCCGCCGCCTCGCCCGGTCAGGAAGCTGTCGAGGTGAATGTCGTGCCGTGTATCCAGGTCAGTCTCACCGCTGCCGATCTGCTGGACCGGGCCCGCGCCGAGGACGACGCCCGGTGGCCGGCCGTGGCGGCGTCGGAGCGGGCGCAGGCCCAGCGGACATACGCGGCACGATGCGCCGTCGCGCAGGCCCGGGAGTTCGTCGAGCAGCCCGACCCTCCCGGCCGTGTGCCGCTGCCGACGGTGGAGCAGGCCGCGGCGATGGATCTGGTGAGTGCTGCCACCGAGGTCGCCGCCTGCTGGCGGAGCGATCCAGAGGAGGCAGCCGCCTTGGTGCGCGAGCTGGCGGCCGGTGGCGAGCTCGCCGTGGACGAGATCCTCGACGAGGCGGCCGGCGCCGCGGCGATGACCGGTCTGCTGGCACTACAGGAGGCACGCACCTCCACGGACCCGAGTACGACGGCCGAGCTCTGCCTGGCCGCTGTTTCCCACATCACGCTCGCGGTCGCCCTGGCCTCAGCCGACTTGGACTGATCGAGAGATTGAGATCGGCGCTCCCCAGTGCTGTCCATTCTCGTGAACATTCAGCTCGGCCATCCAGTCCTACTGACTCCGAACTGACGACGAACTGCTGCTGGTTCTCGGGCTCTGGTCCACTTCATGTGATCGCGTACGCAGAGTGACTGTTGATCATCGTGCGATGACGGTTGAGGTCGCCCGAAAATCGCCCGGCTGCAACGCGGTGTGGTCGACAGTCCTTCGCCGTGAACGAAGTACTGCCGCAACTGGATGAGCTGCTGTTCTCCTCGCTCGACGATGTGTCCGTAGTATCGGTCGAGGTGGCTGATTCGGCGGTCCGAGTCAGGGCCCGTACCACCGCAAGGCAGGCGGCCTGCCCAGGATGTGGATGCTGGTCGAGCCGAATACACGGCTCCTATCTGCGGTTTCCTCATGATCTACCCGCGGCCGGCAAGTCCGTCATGGTGTCACTGCGAGTCCGCCGATTCATCTGCGCTGAGCAATCCTGCCTGCGCAGGACCTTCGTCGAGCAGGTGCCAGGTCTCACACGCCGGTTCAGCAGGCGGACCGAGCGGCTGCGATCGACGTTGGTATCCGTCGGCCTCGCGCTCGCGGGCCGGGCCGGCGCCCGGATGACGAAGGTCTTCGACGCGCCAGTCAGCCGCAACACCCTGCTCCGGCTGATCGCCTCGCTGCCGGATCCTCCCACCGCAACGCCCCGCGTGGTCGGCGTGGACGAATACGCCCAGCGCAAGGGCCGAATCTACGGAACCGTGCTCGTCGACGTCGAAACACGTCGCCCGATCGACCTCCTGCCGGACCGGGAGGCGGACACACTCGCGGCCTGGCTCGCCCAGCGGCCCGGCATCGAGATCGTCTGCCGCGACCGCGCTCCCTTCTTCGCCGACGGCGCCACCCGTGGAGCACCGCAGGCCCTCCAGGTCGCCGACCGCTGGCACATCTGGCACAACCTCAGTGAGGCCGCCGAGAAATGCGTCTACCGGCACCGTGACTGCCTCCGGCCGGCCCCGCCGACAGACGCCGAGGAACAGGCAGCAGCCGAGCCGCCCGAGCCGCGGCCCTGGCCAACAGGACACCGGTTCGCCGAACGCACCCGTGCCAAGCACGCCACCATCCATGCACTGCTGGCCGCGGGGCACAGCAAGCGATCCGTTGCCCGGCAACTCGGCATGACTCTCAACACCATCCTGCGCTACTCCCGCGCCGCCGACCCGGAGGAGATGTTCACCGGCCAGTGGCAAAGTCGCGTGACCAAACTCGACGCCTACAAGCCCTACCTCGACCAGCGCTGGCAGGAAGGATGCACCAACGCCTGGAAACTGTGGGAGGAGATCAAAGAACAGGGCTACCCCGACGGCTACGGCAACGTCCGCAACTACATCAGCCGGACCCTTCGCAGAAAGCCCCAGCCTGTCGGGCCCCGGCCGCCGTCGGCCCGCGCCGTCACCCGCTGGATCCTCACGCACCCCGACGCCCTGCCCGAGCGCGACCGACTCCAGCTCAAGGCCGTGCTGGCCAACTGCACCGAGCTGGCGACACTTGCCAAGCACGTGCGCTCCTTCGGCCGCATGGTCACCGAGTTACAAGGCGACCTGCTGCCGGAATGGATCGAATCGGCCCGAGCCACCTCTGAGCTTCCCAGCCTCAGCCGGTTTGCCCAGCACCTCGAACGCGACCTCGACGCCGTCATCGCCGGCCTCTCCCACCACTGGAACTCCGGTGTCGTCGAAGGCCATATCAACCGGATCAAGATGCTCAAGCGGCAGATGTTCGGCCGCGCAGGCTTCGACCTCCTACGGAAACGAGTCCTGCTGTCTTGATGTTTAGAACTCTTCGAGACCGAGGTTCACCCTTAGACTCTTGCGAAGAAGGGAGAGATGGCGACTCGCGTCGCGCAACTGGGTTTCAGGGTCAGCGTGGGCTGTCTCGGAATCATGAGTAGGGCGCTCGACACCTTTGAGGAGTTCATATAGCCCCATGAGAGAGGCGTTCGTGGCGTGCGCCTCGCTCATAACGGAGCCAGGCACGATCATCTGTGCTTCCGCGTAGATCCCCTGGTAGGCGACACGAGCCTCTTCCAGATCGGAAAGTTGGGTCTCGGAAGGACCCACTTGTTCATTCGCTCGGTGATAGATGAACATTACTGAATGAAACCGGCGCGCAAATTGATTGAGAGACACATAGCAGGCTCTCCGCGCTTCCTGGACGGATCGTTCTTCCTCCAGCCGCTCAGCCCGTCGATTCTCCCGTTCTGCATGCTCAAGTTCCATCGCCTTCGATTGTGCGGCGCTTCGCTGGGTGAACAACGCAGAAGCGAGCGTTCCTGCGACGCCTACAGTAGCGATCATAAACGGCCCTAAGTCTCCGTTCACGCGCACCTCCACATCTGCTTCCTCTGACCCCCTTGGCTACCACAAGATCGCTGGCGCTTGGTCGCGGGCGGTCGAACCTGCCACCGACTACCCGGAGTTGGCCATGACGGCGTCACGCTGCGTATTCGACCACAAGAAGTGAGCCAGAGCCGGTTCTCGCGTACAGAGCCACCTGCTGACTCGCGTGAAAGTGTCTAAGCAGTTCGCCTAAAGGTGTCCGGGTAAGAACTCCCGCTGACCTGCACTTATGTTGCCGTTGACGTCTACGAAGGATTGGACACTCAGCCGGTGTCGGCCCACGCTGACCGGATGTCCTGCAGCGACACCAGCTGCGGCTCCGTGTCCTGCTCGCCCGCCGGCGTGGAGATCACCAGTGCGAGGGACGTGAGGTCGCTGCTGTGGCCGCTGCCCGTCTTGACGTGTGCGGCCAGAGCCTTGCGTAGAGCAGGGATGGCCTCCATCGCCAGGGTGCCTCCGAGGGCAGGAGGTAGCCCAGCTCCAGGGCGTACCAGGCGTCATCCCGGGCCGGATCACCGTTTACCGCGCTGCCTCCGACGTGCTGTCGCGCTCGGACTTCTTACCGATGGGCCACCGCCACAAGCCCCTCGATCCGCCGGCGCCGATCCGGGCGGTCAGACGGGACAGCGGGCGGCGCCGATCCTCGTCAGGCGGCCAGTGGATCCGGTGGACGCTGTCGATGCACAGCTCGCCGTCGATCTGGAGGCGACCCTCGGAACGCGCGGCGGCCGGGTCGCGCCGCTGGAGCGCCAGCGCGCTGCGCACCTGCCTGGCCGTAGGGGTGTCCACGAAGCTGACGTGCCCGGCCGGGCACTCCAGCCAGACATCCTCCCCGTCAACGGCCACGACTCGTATCCGTCGAGCCTCTTCCGGGTCCGCGTCGAGTCCGCAGCGCTCGCAGCGAGGGCTGGACGGCCCGAAGAGGGAACTGAATTCTCCGATCAAGCTGACCTTGTCGGCTTCGATCCGCACGGGGCCCACGGGAGCCGGTGGATCGGGAAGCCGGGCGACGCGGCGGGCGGACAGGCGGTCAAGCACCGGCACCAGCCTGTCCATCGCCTTGTGCAGCTCCGGAGGACTCCACCTGAAATCGCCATACTCGTGGGCAATCGAATCCTCACCGGGGATGGCGGACAGCTCGCGGACCAGCCTGCGCAGACCCGTGGACCGCGCGCCCCGTTCATCGGAAGCCTGCTCGGCCTGGTCCCCGATCCTGCTGCGCAGCGCGGAGTGCTCGGCGTCGGTGCCTGCTTGGAGTGCGGCCCTGATCTCCGGCAGCGCGAGGTGCTGCGGTTCGGTGCCCTGCTCACCGGCCATCGTGAAGATCACCAGTGCGAGTGTCGCCAGATCGCTCTGCGAGCCGCCTGACTTCATGTGTTTGGCCAGGATCTTGCCGGCGTAGAGCAGGGAGGGCTTCCACCGCGGTGGTGCGCTCGACGGAAGGAGGTAGCCCAGCTCTAACGCATACGCGTGCCTGCTCAGGGGAATCATGCGCCTCCCAGTTTCACGCTGGCCAGCTCCCGCCACGTGATGTACCGACGGTCGTGTGACTGTGCCACCAGGGTAAGGGTGTCCAGCCTCAACGCGACCGGGTCGCCCGGCAAGTCCGACAGCACGACCTTCGCCTGGGCGCGGTTGAGCAGGGGTGCCTGGCTCGTTCCGTAGGCCAGAGATGCATGCGGGTAGGACAGCGCCGGGATCCGGGGGAACCGGTGGCCGGTGACTTCTTCGTGTACGGCGCAGGCCATCTCCCACACCCGCCGTGCCGGTTCGCCCGGGTGTCCGCCGCACTCCAGCGCTACCGTGCCGAACGCGGGCCGGGCCAGCGTCACTTCGACTGGCTGCATCGCTCGCGCCCGCTCGGCGACACCGGTCTTGATCGCCTCGACCTCTCCCTCGCGGTACGCGGCCATCGGCGCCCCATGCTGGACGGTGATGTGGATCCACTCCGGGGCGACCGGGGCCATGCCCGGCAGACTTGCCGCGGCCTGGTAGCCCTCGGTCAGAGCCTGGCTGACCGAGGGCTGAGGCAGCAGATGCCAGTGCAGATCCTCGCGGCCAGCGGGCCAGGCGTGCTCACGGCTCTCCACTGCGTCGAAGAAGTCTTTCACGATGTTCCCTTCCGTGCCGTCGGCACTCTTGGTGTTCCGCATGTTCGTTGCAGCGCGGCGGCGTGTGCGCGCCGTGCTCCCGACCGGGTCGCCGACCACCGGCGGCCCAGGGACGCCCTGGTCGATCTCCTGTGCGGACTCGGGCTCTCGTCCCGGTGCCGGTCGGTGCCGGCTCTTAGGTGGTGTGGACGGTGGTGGTGCGGCGCCAGTGGGTGCGGGCTTGCTCGATCAGTGCGCGGGCTGCGTTGCCGTGGACGGCCGCCTGGTTGAGCAGATCGAGTGCTTTGATGTGCAGGGCGATCTCGTCGGGGCTGGTGATGTCGAGGCCGGAGGAGACGAGTTCGACGTGAACGCGGGTGTTGTCGTGGAGGTTGAAGGCGTTGACCGGAAGGGTCGGCATCTGCGCTGTGCGGGGGAGGATGCCCAGTCGCAGGGTGGGCTGGTCGAAGTCGTCCAGGAGGCGGTCCATCTGGCCGGCCATCACCGCCGGGCCGCCGATGTTGGTGTAGAGGGCCTGCTCGCCGAGGAGGACGTCGAAGTGGCGTCCGGGCTCGTAGAGCACCTGCTGGCGTTCCATCCGGGCGGCGACGCCTGCCTCGACGTCGTCGGGGGTGCCGAGGAAGTCGACGACCTGGCGGAGGATGACGCTCGCGTACGCGTGGGTCTGGAGCGTTCCCCAGATCATGGTGGGGATCCACGAGCGGCTGTTCCGCACGGCGCGGTACTGGTCGATGATCTCTTCCTGTACCGGGGCGGTGCCCTCGCTCAGGCGCTGCTGCCAGGGGACGGGCTGGTCCATGGGGCCTCCTGTATCGAGTTCAGCCGGCCGATCTGATGCCGGCCGGGGCTTACGACGCGGTGTTGTCCGCGGCGCGGGGGTGCTGGCGGGGGCGGGTGCATTCCGGCGTCGTCGTCGCCGCTGTGTTCCTTAGCGGGGCGGGCTTCCGTCGGCCACGGCGACGCGGAGAATCACTGTCGTGCGCAGGCCGGCGGTGATGGGGCGGACACCGTGGACGTGGTCTCGGGTTGCGGGGAAGGCGACGACCGAGCCTCGGGGAGGGCGGAGATCAATGGGCGGTTCCTGGAAGAACAGCGCTCCGCCTTGGTACTCGTCGGGGCCGCTGAGCCAGGTCACCACGGTGATGTCACCGCCGACGACCGGCTGGCCGTTGGTGCGTGCGTGTTCGCGTTCGATGTCGGTGACCTCGTCGTGGTGGGCGACGAAGCCGACGCCCTCGCCGTATCGGTAGGCGACGCACTGCTGGGCGGGGATGCGCTGGACGCGGACGCCGAAGTGCTGTTCCATCACGGGTTCGACCTGGCTGAACAGCCGTTCCTCCAGGGGGCCGGGGATCTCGGTGTAGTCGCTCTTGCGCTGCGACTCATCGAGGACCCCCTGGTAGGTGCGGGGACTGTGCGCGGCGGTGCTGGCGTAGCGTATGAGGTCGGTGCACAGCTCGGCGTCGATGCCTGCCTTGGCTACGAGAGGGGCAGCTGTGCGCCAGTTTGTTGTTCCGGTGTCGGCCACCAGCGGGTTCCTTCCGGGGTGTCTTCGATGGTGATGCCCTGGGCTGCCAGGTCATCTCGGATGCGGTCGGCAGCGGTGAAGTCCTTGTTTTTGCGGTGGAGTTCACGCTGCTGGAGGGCGGCTTCGATGGCCGCGGACTCGTCCGTGCCTCGTTCGGTGCTGAGGTGGAAGGTGTCGAAGAGGTCGTTGATGTCGGCCAGGAGCTGGGCCGCGGCGGGCCCCGGTGCCGCGGTGGCTTTGTTGGTTGCGCGGATGTAGTCGAAGAGAGCGGCGAGCGCGCCGGGGGTGTCGAAGTCGTCGTCCAGGTGCGCGAAGAACGCGGTGCGCGCCTCCGTCGCCGTGCTGACGGTTTCCGCGGTGTCGGTGGTGGTGATGGTCCTGGCGAAGTTCTCGACCCGGCGCCGGGCGGCTTGGGCCTGCTGGAGCGCTTCGGTGTTGTAGTCGGTTGAAGAGCGGTAGTGCTGGCTCAAGAATGTGTACCGCAGGGTGCGGTAGTCGGTCTGAGCGAGGGCGTCGCGGATCGTGGTGAAGTTGCCGGAACTCTTCGACATCTTCGAGCCGGCGACCCGCAGCAGGCCGGTGTGCATCCAATGGAGGGCCAGCGGTGCTTTCCCGGAGGCGGATTCCATTTGAGCGATCTCTGCCTCGTGGTGGGGGAAGATGAGGTCTACCGCTCCACCGTGCAGGTCGTACTGCGGACCGAAGAGGGCGTTGGTGATGGCGGTGTCTTCGATGTGCCAGCCGGGCCGGCCCTCACCGAGAGCGCCGTTCCAGAACGGTTCACCAGGCTTCCGCGCCTTCCACAGCGCGAAGTCCCCGGGATTCCTCTTTCCCGAATGCTCGTCGATGCGCGAAAGGGAGTCCTCGGGCCGGATGTCGGTGCGGCCGGAGAGCTTTCCGTATGCGGCGAAGGACGCCAGGTCGAAGTACCAGCCGTCATCCAGTCGGTAGGCGTGCCCCCGCTCGATGAGCTGTTGGACTTGCTCGATGATCTGGTCGATGTGGTCGTGGGCACGGGCGTGGATGTCGACGCTGTTGTTTCCCAGCGCGACCATGTCCTCGCGGTAGCGGCGTTCGTATTTCTCGGCGAGTTCACGAGGGTCGGCGGAGAGTTCCTGGGCGCGGCGGATGATCTTGTCGTCGACGTCGGTAATGTTCTGTGCGTAGGTCACGCGGAATCCGCTGTGCCGCAGGTATCGGGCGACGAGGTCGAACTGCGTGTACGTCTTGGCGTGCCCTACGTGGCTGAGGTCGTAGACCGTGGGTCCGCAGACGAACATCTCCACGACGCCCGGGGTGCGCGTGGTGAAGGGTTCCTTGGTGTTGGTCAGCGTGTCATGGATCGTCAGCGGCACGGCTACGCCTCCTCGTTGGTTGGGGATGCCGCAGCCTATCTAGGCGTGCACCGGGCTGGGGTGGGGCACCAGGGAAGGCGCCGGGCTGTCCCGGTAGGTCGCCGCTCGCTCGCCGAGGAGCTGCTTGCTGAGCTGGTACGTCTTACGGACCGACTGCGTGTTCTGCTGATCCAGCACGATCCCGAGGGAAGCGCACAGTTGTTCCAGGTCGTCAATGCGGCGTCCGAGGTCAGCCATCGAGTGCGGATCGCACGTCAGAACCCGCAGTACGAGCTGCTCTTGCGCCTCTGTGATCATCCCCAATTCCCGGAGCTGGAAAAGCTTCCACTTGCGGTTGGGGACGAGCCTGCCGCAGGTGATGTATATCCAGTCGATGACTTCGTCGAGCGCCATGGACAAGACGACGTGGCCGGACGACGGCCCCACTCGGCGGGCTTGCTTGAGGGCGATTTCTCGTGAGTCCCAGGTGATGCGGTTCAGGAGATGAAGCCTCTCCTGCTGCTGGAGATGCTGCTGCTCCCGTGTCTTCAGCGCGATGAGGTCGCCGAATCGCCCTGCGCGATCCAGTAGCGGTTCTCCCTTGTTCGAATAGGCGTCGCATTTGTCGCTGTTCCACACGGTGCGGACATCCGCTTCGTACTGGTAGACGAGCTGGTGAACGTTTACTTCCATCCTTCCCCATGGAACGGGCAGATAGAAGCTGAACTCGGGCACCCAGGCCGGCAGCCGATCGGCGAGGAGGTCATAGGTCTGCTCGGGCTTCGGCCGCCACTCGTCCGAACGGAGTGGGACGTCGAGAACGACTGAGAGGTCGAAGTCGGAATCCTCCCCGAAGACTGTTACGTTCTCGCTTGTATCAGCGGACGACGACAGCACGTAGAGAGCTTGGACTTCGGGGTTTTTCCCGAGTTCCGCAATGAGGTTGCTGGCGCATCGCCGTGCCTGTGCTCGTAGTTCGGTGGTGGATGTCAAGGCGGACCGTGCTCCTTGGTCAGATGAGTGGACGGTTGCGCAGTTCTTTGAGACGGCTCACGAGAATCGGAGCGACCATCTGGTGGGTGCGCTGGATGTGTGCGAGCGAAGGCCCGCTGTTCCCCTCGATGACAGTAGGGCCCTGGGGGGTGAGTGCGATGTCCCAGCCGATAAGGGGGGTCTGCGGGAAGAGGTGGGCTGCCCGCTCCGCCAGCTCGGTGATGCCCTTGATGGCGGAGAATGTGTGGCCGGCGAAGCGCCTTCCCGTTACCGGGTGGCACTGGTGCTGGTGCATTCTCCGGTCGTAGCCGAAGCGGTCGAGTTCACCGGTGTCGATATCGACCCGGACTTGAAGCCCTCCGGCGCCGGAGTTGTCGGTGTGGCCGGTGCTGCCACCGAGCTTCAGCATGCAGTACAGCGTCTCCGCACCGCTCGCCCGCAGGCAGGTGATGACGCGGAAGGTGTTGAGTGCCGAGGGGTTGAGCGTGGCCGTTTCCTCATGCTGCGAGGCGTGCTCCTCGATCAGCCAGGATCCCCAGCGGCCGGCGTAGTCGCACAGCGAGAAATCCTCTCTGTCCGGCCGCGGCATGAGCAGCGTGACGCCGCTTCCGCCACTGGAGTACCGGGCAGGCTTGACCACCATCAGTGTGTGCGCCGGCAACGCCCCCATCGCCGCCTGCAGCGGCAACCGCACGCCGTCCGGCAAGAACGCGCTGCTGGCATCGCCACTGAGTAACAGCCGCGGCTGGGGAACACCTCCGGACGCGAGGACCCGCTTGCAGACGACCTTGTCGTCCAGGAGCACGGTGTCCCTGTTCACCTGCGGCAGCAGCCGCGCGAACAGCACCGTCTCCGGCAGAAACGTCCGGCACTCCGCCAAGTCCAGACCACACTGGTACAGCCCGTAACGGAAGTAGTGGAACGGAACACATCCCCAATGGCGCCCGAGCGCCAGCAACTCGCGCCCCATACGCCACGCGGACTTCCGGTCATCCCTTCCCTGCATCACCGGCAGGTGCTCCGCCAGCAACTGCCGCGCCTGGTAGCCGAACGACCCCGGCCACATCAGAGGGGGAAGGATCCTTGCCCGGAAGCGGTCCTCCATGCCCGCTTGGCGGATGTTGAGGTTGATCGCGCGCCCACGGGTGGTCATCGCCTACCCCCGGCCGTGAGTTCGGCAGCGATATCGTGCCGAGCTTCGAATCCGTCCGGTAAGGCGAAGGCCGGCTCACCGAGGGCACGCCAGCACTGCCGCGGTCCCGTGAAGGTGTAACGGCCGTGCAGCCAGCGGTGGTTGTCCAGAAGGTAGCCCTGGCCGGTGCCCAGCCTCAGCACGTGCCGGTGTATATCGAGGGCGGTCTTCCAGTGTTCGAGGTAGGGCTGGATGAGCGGGCTGAAGCGTACGAGGTCGTCCTGCCGCATCCGGATCCGCACGCGCCTGCTGCCGGTGACAGTGATCACCTGCCCCAGGTGCCCGTCGCCTGATCCGAAGAACGCCGTCCGGGGCCGCGCGATGGACGCCGCAGCATGGGCGTCGCACTCGCTGAGGTGCGCGTACGCCTCGCGGCCGTCGACCAGTACGCATTCGCCGCCGCTGATCGCCGGGCGGGCACAGGTCAGCAGCATCAGCCGGGGAGGACGCGGCATGCTGGAGCCTTCGGTGTGCACCGCCATTTCCCCGGAGCCGAATCCGGCGCAGCCAGCGCCGCCGGCCCGCCGGGGCGATGGACGAAGGGCCGTCAATCCGTCGGGATCGCTGTCACGGTGTGCCGTGATGGTCATGAGCCGGCGCGCCAGATCCAACACCGCGCCTCGGGTGGTCAATCCCCCGAGAGCGACCAATCCGCGTGCCCGAAGCTCTTCCGCGATGACCTCCTCGGCGCCGGTGGCGGTGTGGTCGACGAAGTGCCTTCCGAAGACCTCGGCCGAGTCAGGCAGAGGACCAGACATGTCGCTGTCCTTCCAAATGCGGTAGCTGAGGCTCAGCGTCGGCGCCGCCGGAGGCCGCGGTAAAGCGACAACCTGTCGACTCCGACAATCCGGGCACACACCCGCAGAGCTGACCGGGCGCGTGCTACGTTCCGGACATCTCCCCTTCGCCGTCGACCCCGAGGACCTGTGATGGCTCCCTCGCCGACCTGGCCGGTGTCTGTCAAAGCCGTGGTCGTAGATACCCATGGGCGTGTGCTGCTGCTGAAGAACGAGCGGGAGGAGTGGGAACTGCCCGGCGGCCGGTTGGATCCGCTCGACCCCACCCCCGAGGACGCGGTCGAGCGGGAGGTGAGGGAGGAGACCGAGTGGGAGGTCAAGGCGGGACCCCTGCTGGATGTGTGGATCTACCAGCCCTTGCCCGACACGCTGCCCGAGCGCCGGGTGGTCATCGTCACCTACGGCTGTCGGGTACTCACCCCCGAGTCGGTACCGGTAGCCAGCCACGAGCACAAAGACATCGGCCTGTTCACCGAAGAGGAGGTTGCGCGGTTGCACATGCCTGATGGGTACAAGCGCTCGATCGCCGACTGGTACACCCGCAGGTAACCGCCCATGGCCGGACAACGCGCCGAGCACCCTGACGGAGAAGCGGAGCTGACCGCATCGGCTGCGGTGCCCGCACACGTGCTGTGGCACTGGGCCACCCCGCAGGCCGAGCACGTACTCGCCCGCCGCGACCTCGCCGGGATCCTGCGCTTCCACAGGAAGATCACCGGGACGAACCAGACCGCTCTCGGGGAACTCCTCGGCTACGACAAGACCTATATCTCCGCTCTTGAGCTGGGCAAGCGCTCCGTCGACGACATTGCCTCCCGCCGCCGCATCGCCCAGTGCCTCGGCCTGCCGCCGCACGTGCTCGGCGTGACCGACTCCGCCGACGTCGACCATCGAGCCATGGTCCAGTTCGGCGAATCGACCGTCCGCCTGGCCGAGATCGCCCGCCAGGCCGGCCACGCCGCCGAAGCGGTCGCTGAACTGTGGCCGCTCGTAGCGCGCCTGGAAGCGCGGCTTGCCGAAGGGCATGGAGAGCGTGAGGTTCTGCGCCTGCTCGCCGGGGCGCGACTCGGCCTCGGGGTCGCCCTGGGCAACGTGCTGCCCGAGGAGCGGCTGAGCACAGCCGCCCGCTGGACGGCCAAGAGCCTGGTCATCGCCCGCCGATTCGACGACACCCGCTTCACCTGCCAGGTCATGCGGATGCACGGCAACGAACTGCGCAAGTCCCTGCTGAACGGCGCCGCCGTCGACCGTCTCCGCCGTGCCCTGGCCCTGGCACCCGATCACGCTGCCGAGGCAGCCGTCTTGCCGCTGCTGGCTCGGGCCGCCGGCGCCCTGGGGGACCACGAACTGTTCGACCAAACCCTCCAGCAAGCTGCCGTGTTGCTGGAGCAGACCGATCAGACCTCCTTGTTCAACCCCTTCGCTCTGCACGAGATTCGCCTGCGCGGCCTGCTTGCCACCGGACGCACTCGCACCGCCATCCAACTCGCCCAAGACGAACCGCCGCTGACCACCACGGCTGCACCCCAATGGCAGGTCATCGGGCTGATCACCAGCGCCCGCGTACACATGGCCGCCGGCGACCCGCGCGGCGCACGCGACCGCCTTGCCGCGGCCGTCTCCGAGGCCACCCGCCAGCGCCTGCCCCACCAGTTGCAGCGCATCCTGCGCACAAGCCGCGGCGCTCTCCCCGACATCCAGGACGCCGCGTCCACCGAACTCCACCGACTGCGCAGAGAAATGGCAGCCTGAACACCTACTGACCTTCTCGCGACTCCGGCCCACGTCACGCCCGCCGATCCTTGGGCCGCCCACCAAATACGGTGGCACCGGCTCGACGTCGTCTTCCCCGACCCGGGCGGTCATCACGGCCCCCCGGTGGGTACGCGGAAGCGGCACCACGTGGTCCTGCCGCCGTTGTTGACGCCCCAGTCCTGCGCGAGGGTCGCGATGAGGAACAGGCCCCTGCCCGAGTCCTCATCGTCGCCGGCGTGGTGCAGTTCGGCCGGAACGGGGTTGGCGTCGGTGACTTCGATCTGCAGATCGCCGGCGGCGTACCGGACGTGCAGGCTGACATCTCCCCTGCCGTGCACCACGGCGTTGGACACCAGCTCGGAGACGGCGACCACAACGTCGTCGGCCAAGGAACCGGTCAGATCCCATAAGGCCAGGTAGGCGGCGGTGATCTGGCGCAGACACCCGACGCGCGATCGGTCCGGTGCACATCCCACCTCGAAGGCGTACGAGCAAGGCGCGTCCGCAGTGACCGGCGCGGCGGCTGCGGCGAGGGTCATCGGAAGCCTCCCGAGTGGTCCATGCAGGTGCCCCTGCGGCATCGGGCCGGGACGGGCCGTGCGGAACGCCCTGGATCTCCGATCACTGAACGTGTCCTTGGAGTGACCAGGGAACACCGCCAGCTAGCGACATGGGAATGACTTCCAAATGACGTTGACCCGTCAGTAACACTGTTCGGGGTGCCGATTGAGGCGGCAGCCCTGACATGCTGGGCGGCATGGTGACGCTCAACGGAAAGCCGGTATCCGCCGAAGACGTGCTGCCGCTGGCCCTGACGAACCTCGGGCACTTCACGTCCATGCGCGTCGACGAGTCCGGCATCCGCGGCCTGGCACTGCACCTGGAGCGCCTCGTGCGGGACTGCAAGGTGATCTGGGGCGCGGACCTGGACACCGGATGTGTACGCGACTACGTCCGCCGCGCCGTGGAGGGACAGAGCCGCCCGTGCGTCGTGCGCGTCACTGTCTACGACCCGAAGACCGACATGGGGCGCCCCGCCGACGCCGACGAGCCGAAGATCCTGGTGTCCGTACGCGGTGCCGGCGCGATGCCGCCGGCGCCGCTGCGCGCGATGAGCGTGCCGTACGAACGAGATCTCCCCGAGGTCAAGCACGTCGGTCTCCTCGGAGCGCTGCGCGCCCGCCGCACCGCGCAACTCGCCGGCTACGGCGACGCCTTGTTCGTCGGACGCGACGGACTCGTTTCCGAGGGCGGCACCTGGAACGTCGGCTTCGTCGATCAGAACGGCACGATCGTGTGGCCGCAGGCGCCCGTACTTCCCGGCGTCACCATGGCGTTGCTCCAGCAGATCGCCGAGCACCGGATCGCCACCGTCACCCTGGAACAGGCCAAGGGCATGGCAGCCGCGTTCGCGACGAACACGAGCATCGGAGTCCGCCCCTTGGCCGCCATCGACGAGGCCGAATTCCCCACCGATGACCCAGTGTTGTGCCAGCTCCAAGCCGCGTACCTGCTGGTCCCTGGCGAGACCCCCTAGAGCACGAGCATGGCAGGGGTCACCAGGTGGACCGGCCGCGAGGCCGGCCTGCTTCGCAAAGCGATGCGCAAGACCGGCAAAGCGTTCGCCGAGCTGGTCGGCGTCAATCCACGCCAGATCCCTCGTTGGGAGGGCCGCGGCGAAACCCTGGAACTGAGCCTCGCCAACCAAGCAGCCCTCGATACCGTCCTCGCGCGCGCGGATCCCGCCGTCCAGCAGCGCTTCGCGGCCCTTCTCACCGAGCTGGCTGCCGCCGGGCATGACGAGCGCGCCGAGGAACTGCTCCGACGCGACACACGAACCAGCCGGCACCCCGTCGACGGGAAGCTGATGACCGTCGTCGACGAAGGCATCTACCTCTCCGGTCCGGACAACCGCTCGGTATGGCTGGAGCCCTACCTCATCGACGTCTACCCGACGACCAACGCCGACTACGCGAGATTCGTGCGCGCCACCGGCCACCGGCCACCGCGGCACTGGTCCGCCGGCCGGTGCCCCGACGATCTCGTAACCCATCCGGTGGTGTGGGTGACCTGGCACGACGCCACCGCCTACGCCCGCTGGGCCGGCAAGACACTGCCGAGTGCTCAGCAGTGGGAGAAGGCCGCCCGCGGCCCGCGCGGACGCCTCTACCCGTGGGGCAACGACCCCACAGCCGCGAAGTGCAACGTCGCCGAGACCGGTATCGACGCCACGACACCGGTCTCCCGCTACCAATCCGGCGTCAGCCCGTACGGCGCCTTCGACCTGTGCGGCAACGTGTGGGAGTGGTGCTCCACCGAAGAACAGCCCGGCAACGGCCGGTACGCGCTGAAGGGCTCGGCCTTCACCTCTCCGTTCGAACGGGCCACCCCGTCCCTGCACAACGCGGCGAACGCGACCATGCAGGACAACGACACCGGATTCCGCTGCATCAGCCCTCCCTAGACGGACACCGACACGGCGCCCCCCGCACCGGCTCGGTGCGGGCAGCGAAGGCCGGCAGACAGCAGCGACAGCTGCGCAGTACGCAGGCACCGACGCCATCCCAGCCTCCGCGATCCAGGCGATCACCCTCCCGACTGAAAGCCGGAAGGGGCGCAGACCCTCACTCTCTGCACCGATCCGAGGACACACCGAGAACCGTCCTGTGACAATGACGTGGCCCGATCCACCCCCGATCCCAACCGCAGGCAGGCGCGGCCGATGCCCGATCAGCTCCGCAACGACATGCGGCAGGCACGCAGGGCATCCGGCGTGGCCTGGGCGCGCTTCGCCCGCGAAGCGGGCTTCGGAGAGTCCTACCTGCGCAACGTCGAGAATGGAAACAGATCGGTGACCAGCGGCGTCGCCGCCGCCTATGATCGTGTACTGCGCACGGGCGGCGCCTTCGCCAAAGCGCTGGAAGAGACCGGCTCAACGGCCGCCGGCAGCGTGCCGTGGGACCCGCCCGAGAGCCCGACCGTTCTCGCTGGCCTGCTGAACGGGAGCAGCGTGGATCGCAGAAGCGTCTTCTCCGCCGGGGCCGCGCTCTCCGTCTCGGCGAGCAAGTGGTCCGAGATCCTCGGGCCAACCCGGCCGACCACAACGCCCGCACCCCTGGCCGACGGCCCGGCGCTACTGGCGCACGTGGATGACCGCCTCGACCACCTACGGCACCTGGACGACGAGCTGGGCAGCGGCGACGTACACCAACTGGCCCGCAGCGAACTCTCCTTGATCGTCAAGCTGATCAAGTCCCGCCGCTACAACGGCCGGACCCTGGACCACCTCCATTCGATGGCGTCCGAGGCCGCACGACAAGTGGCCTGGAGCGCGTTCGACCAAGGCCGACCGGGCATCGCCCAGCACTTCTTCGACGGCTCCCTCCGCGCCTCAGCCGACGCCGGCGACCCGATCAGCGGCGCCTACGCCCTGTCTTTCGCCGCCATCCAGTGCTACTCGACCCCAGGCCATGCCCACAGGGCGGTCTCGCTGCTGGAGACGGCACGCACGCAGGCAAAGCGGAAGGCGACACCGCGCATGCACGCCATGCTGGCCGCCCGCACCGCCCGCGCCCTGTCCAAAGCCGGCACGAAGAAGGAATGCGCCCACCAACTCCACATCGCCCGCCAAGCGCTCGACAAGGGACCACACGACGACGACCCGAAGATCCTGTACTGGGTCGACATGGGCGAGATCGAAATGATTGCCGGCTCGGCCGCCTTACACCTCGGAGACCCCGCCGAGGCACTCCGCCGCTTCGAAGCCGCCATGACTGCGGCGTACCCAGGCGACGAGGAATACCCACGCAGCCACGCCATCTACCTCGCCCGCGCCGCCGAAGCACACCTCGCCCTCCACGACCTCGACGCCGCGGTCGCCACCGCACGCCACGCAGCCCGATGCCTCGGCTCGGTCGACTCCACACGCTCGGCCTCCGAGCTGAAGGGCCTCCGCGAGAAGCTGACACCCCACATCCAGCACACGGCCGTACGGGACTTCCTACAGACCGGCTAGCCCCAGCACCTCACGCAGACGCCCCGCCACCACCTTCTCATCCAGCGCCAGCAACGGCGTGATTCCCAGACCTGCAGCGGCTGCAAGATTCTCTTCACCGTCGTCGACAAACAGGCACCGCTCGGCCGGCACCCCGAGCTTGTCGAGCACCAGCCGGAATATCGCCGGGTCCGGCTTGCGCAGCCCGTGCTCCGCGGAGAGCACGACCTCATCGAAGGTGCCCTGCAAGTCGAACCCCGCGTAAGGATCGTACGGATCCCGACCGAGACTGTTGGACAACACCGCCGTCTTCACCCCGGCAACGCGCGCCAGCCGCGCGACGTTCAGGACCTGGTACGCCGGGAAGGCGTCGTGGAGATAGCGGGCCATCAGGTCGTCAGGTGAAGTGCCGATCAGGGCTGCGAACCCGCTGTTCCACTCCGGTTGGCTGATCTTGCCGAGTTCGAGCTGACGGAACAGCTCCTGCCCGCGCGGATCCGCCCAGGCCCGAAGAAACGTCCCCCGAACGAGTTGCTCCCGTTCCTCGAAGTACGAGATCACCTCGACCATGTTGGCCGTCAAGACCCCGAAGAAGTCGAAGATCACGCCACCGAACCTGGGCTCCGCCGTCCTCGCCATTCCTCAAGCCTACGGCCGGGGAGCAAGGAACAGCCCTCCCGGCAGAGGAGACCCTGCCCCACGTGGCTAGCCCGCGCCGCCTCCGGCGTGATGTGGTGCCGGCGGCTGCCGCGTGGACGTCGCCCGGGGCGGCGTCCGGCTCAGGTCGCCGCCGCGGGGGATGCCCACTGGCGGATCCCCTGTCGACAGGACGAGCATCACTCGGGCGTCCCATCGGTAGGTGCGGCAGAAGGTCTCGTCCCTGCTACTAAGTTCAGGGACGGGGAGCCGGATCGTGAGCTGCAGGCCGATGGTCCGATCCGGCCAGTCGTGTCTGGCCATCACGCTGGCCAGGCGCCAGTCGCTCAAGGTGTAGACGAGCAGGCGCGGCGGGTGGCTGGGCGAGTAGATCCGGACGCGCGGCGGCGGACCCATGTCGGGGCACCACGGCTGAACCTCGATCGCTTCACTCACGTGTGCGAGTCTAGGTCGGAACTGTCTCATCACAAACGACCTGGTCCACGGCCACGACTGTGACTTGCGACGACCAGATCGCTTGAGACGAAAGCGCCCGGGAATCTCAGCCGATCTGGTCCCGGAGCTGCGAACGCGCCGCGTTCGCCCTGCCGCCGACCAGGGCGTCTCAACCGACATGGCCGGACAGGACCAGATCATCCGAGGCGGGGACCAGAACGGCAGAGACGGGACAGGAGCCTGCTGGGCGGGTTGGTGTCGCTCAGGTCCTGTCTCGCCGAAGATGGCACCGTTCCATTGTCATCGTGCGATATCTCAAATAGGACCTGTGCGAAATGCGATTGGTCGCTCGTGCACCTGATCTGATGAACCTCGCCGTGCGAGTTCGGCATTGCGTGGGCGCGGGTGGCAGATTCTGTCGTGCACGTCGGTGGCTCATCACCGGCGTCCGCCTCATGCCGCCGTCGGCGGAGCAGGAGCAAGCCGCGAGACGTCCAGACGCCACCGAGGCGCTGTTGGGGCTGATCGTTCTTCGGGCGTTGGCAGGTGGGCCGTACGGGGCGAGGACCGCCACACACCCTCTCCGGGGTATTGGCCCGTTTCTCGTCGGCACGAGGCTTCGGCTCTCGGGCGCGTGACGCGCTCCCGATAGACGGGAGCTTGTGCGTTCGCCCGGCACGCCTGGGTGGAAGGAAAACATCATGGTCGCGACACGAAGCGACGTCATCTTCCCGCGCATCGGCACCGACGCCTGGGGCCGGAAACTCGCGGACGCCATCGAGAACACCTGCGCGGAACTCGGGGTCGTGCCCCCTCCCCGGCAGGCGATCACCGAGGGTCTGGCCACCGCCCTCCCGGACACCGAGATCAAGGGCCTGACCGTCACCCGGAGCGGCAAGAGGATGCTCAAGCCCACGGCCCACCGTCTCGTGCAGGCGGGCGACGAGCAGGTGCTCTTGCTGATGTGCGACGTCCATGGCGCTGCGGTGGCCCCGTGGGACCTCAACGACCGCACCGTCGGCTGCTGGTCGCCGCCCGTTGCTGAGGCCAGCCAGCGAGTCAAGGAACTCATCGCTGCTGAGCTGGCGCTGAACGAGGCCAGGAAGACCAAGGGGACGACAGAGAAGGAGCGGGAGAGGTGCCGCCGCGCAGCCGGAGACGACACCTACGCCGCGCAGGCCCTGGAGGCGGCCAAGCAGAAGCACAAGGACGCTGAGGCCCGCGTGGCGGAACTCGAACGCGAGCGTCAGGCCCTCCTTACCGCCCTCGGTAACCGACGGCCGCGGCCTGTGGTCCGGGCAGCAGAGCAGGACGGGAAGCCGAAGGCGGCGCTCACCCTCGCCGAGCAGCCGTATGAGGTGGCCGTTCATTTGCAGCGGTACGCCGCCGAGAATCTGGAGCGTGCCGGCAAGACCCGCGGCTACGACCTGACCGAGTCCCTTGTGGACGCGGGCCAGCTCTCCAAGGGCATGAACGTCCTGCAGCAGTGGCAGATCACCCGCCCCGACGGCACGGTGCTGAAGTTGTGGCGACTGGCCGCCGTGACCGGGAACAACCGGGCACTGGCCCGTCTCGACATCTTCCGTGTGCGTCCGGAACACCTGGTCACGGGGATGCCCCAGTCCCTCCTGCCCATGCCGAAGGGCAAGAAGGCCGACCCCGGGCTGCTGCTGCTGGGTCAGCGGGAGATCCTGAACCGGCTCTCCGACCGGCTCAACGCGGTCACCGCCAACCCGGAGACGGAAGCGACCGACCCGGCGGTCCGCGCCGAGAAGATCGCCACGGTCTCCGCGGAGATCGTGATCGGCTGCACCAAGCCTGCGGCCCTGGAACACGTCCTGCGGACGCTGAATGTCAACGACCACCTGCGCGGCATCCAGCCCTACGACGAGGACGCGCGCCTGATCGCCCTGTTCGCGACGCTCGTCGACGCATACGCCAGGGAATCGCTCCTCGCGGACGCACTCGCCGAGGCGTTCCCCGACGCGCGCGGCGCGGACCTCCTCGACCTGGTCGGCGTGCGCGACGCGCTGACCGCCAACGGACCGCTCGACCCGCTCGTGCCGCTCGTGCCTGCGGGCGACGACATCGCCCCGGTCGTGCTCCGCGACATCGCGGTGCGCGCCATCACCGCGCTCGTATTCCCCGAGATCCCGCCCGAGTCCCCGGAGCGGACGAACGCACGCACCGTCCGCGACACGGGGCGCTTCTGGCCGATCGTCAGGGGCACGCTGCAGGAGTCGGCGTGGAGCAGGACCAGGGCGAAGGCAGCCCAGGCACGCACCCGCCTGTGGTCCGCCGCCATCGCCCAGCTGTTCGTGCACCGGGGCAACATCCTCTCCGCCCTCGGCTTCTTCGGCGTCCAGGAGACCGCCACCGGCGCCGGGCAGGACCCGCGGTCGCTCAAGGCGCTCCTCCTCGGAGCAGAGGCCGGCGACGCGACCGCCTGGAACGCCCTCGTCCAGCGCATGGCACCGGCGCTGATCCACGCGCCACAGCCGTTCATCACCGCCGGCCAGGGCAGCGAGGCCGGCCACGACCGCAAAGGCGTGCGACGCACCCCCACAAGCGCCCTCGCCGCCCTCAGCCTCGCGTACACGGCAGCCAGCAGCCCGAAACCCAGCCGGGCACTCCTCCTCGCGTTCGCGAAGGCAGTGTTGGAGCACCCGGACGCGACCCAGCCGCCCGAGGCGGAAAGCGGCGAAACTCTGATCTGCTACGGCGAACAGCACTGGGTTGAAGGGCATACGCCCATCACCGCCGGGATGATCACCGCTCCTGACAGCGGGGGCCGACCCACCCGCTACATCGCCGACAAGGAATGGTTCGACGAGACGTTCCCCGTGGAACTCGGTATCCCGGCCGCGAGCAACACCGCCACTTCCCCCACGGCCGGGACCAGCGAGGGCACCACTGCCACCATCCACGGTGCTCCGCTGGCTGACCCACACGACCAACTGGCCACGCTGCGCCGGGAGCTGCCCGCCCGTGTGGAACTCGTCGAGAGCGGCTACCAGCAGGCCGTGGACTCCGCCCACACCCTGATGACCGATTTCGAAGAGGCCCACCGCCTACGCGTCCAGCTCGAAGAGGACGCGCTCCCGGCCGAGCAGCGGATCGAGTGGATGGAGAAGCTGACGAAAGCCCGGGCCGCGGCACAGGCCAGCACGACGACGCTCGAACAGGTGGAAGCGCTGATCCTCCAGGTCTGACCAGCGCGGTAGAACCCCAACGCTGGCGTGCGTCGGCGGGCTCCTCAACGCAGTTGAGGAGCCCGCCCCCGGGAACTACGCACGGGCAGCCACAGCACGCCCGGCAGCCACCAGCCGCGCATTATCGCCCCGGACCTGGTCACCGACGCCCAGATGTGCCTCAAGCGCGGCGGCAGCGAACGGGCATGCGCCACCTGTCACCGCGCCCTCGACCACATGGACGGCGTCCGCTCCAACCGCATCGGCAATGCCGTCACCGGCATGCGCAACGACCTCACCGCTTACGGGCCCGCGGCCTGCGACGCGTAGCCGAACTCGATGAGCGCGGAAGCGAATTCCTCACCGGCTCCTGACCTCCGCTCAGCGCCGCTCGCACAGGCGGCGGACGATCGGCTCCAGATAGTCCGCGTGTGGACCGTCCAGGATCGCCAACTCCTTCGGCGAGGACACCAGGGCGATGCCGTCGAGTTCAGGTTCGCGCCCCTGGACGCGCTCAGCCGCTGCCGCAGCGGCGAGGCCGGCGCGCAGCGCTGCCTCGGAACACGCGGGGGCAAGGTAGGTCAGGCCGACACTGCCGTTCTCCCCCCGGGTCACAACCCAAAGTCGCAACTCCTCGGCGACGCGAATCCCCACCTCCTCGGCGAGTTCCCGCGCTGCCTGAGCGGCAAGCCCCGACTCGTCCAGCACCGCGCCTTCCTCGGGGGGCTCCACTGAGCCTCCCGGTAGTTGCCAGCGCCCTGGAGCCGCCGTAGAAGGCGCCATCCTCACCGCCAACAAGCGGCCGTTGTCGGTCGGCTGAGCGACGTTCACGAACAGCGAGGGCAATGCGGTGGCGCCGGAGACACGCCGTAAGGCGTAGTGCCGATAGGTCACCTGCACCCAGGACAACCGCAGCACTCGCGGGCTCAACCACTCCAGTCCCCTACAAGCCACCACCGGCCCGTCGAAGAGGTTGGGGTTGGCCCGAACCGCCCTTTCCCACACACGGTCTCGGGCCTCGGCATCGTGAGCCGGCAGCGGTGGCTCCTGGGCTTCGTCCAGCACAAGCCGTTTCGCGTCGAGGAGGTCAATGCCTACCGGGCGCAGGATCTCAGTCACCGGCCCATCGTAGAACCGCCCTCTGGCGCACCTTTACTCTTTCACCCGGACAGTCCTCACAGAGCGTCTGAAGTCCCCCACCCAGGTTGCAGCGGAACGTCTCATCAGCGTGGGCGGCGTCGGAGGCAAAGCTGGCCCAGCGGATACCCGATGTTGGGGTGCACCCGCCCGATTTCTGACGGAGGTTAGGCTGCGCAGTTTGATTGAAGCGATCGTACGGAGGGTGATTCTCGGCACCGATTACAAGAGGCGCCCGTTCTCCAGGTAGCGTGGGATTTGTTCCTCAAGCGCTTTCAACGCTTGAGCGGCACGGCGGGCGATGCGTTTCTGGAGCATCTTCACGGCGTGATCGGGTTCGAGGAACTTTATCGCCGACAATTCGCGATCACGAGGGCGGAGGCTGGAGCATTGCTCTGCTGTGAGGATGCCACCATCGAAGATAAAGGCCAGTTGATCATCCCACGGTCCATGCGGTGGCACCCAGTCCACGACCAGTACTCTGATCAGAGGGAGGGTGAGCCAAAGCTCTTCGCCCAACTCTCGATTGGCCGCACCGTGCGGCGATTCATTTGCCTCGGCCATACCGCCGGGCAAGTCCCATGCATCCTTATATGTCGGCTTGACAATCAGGATACGGCCTCCCTCGTCGCAGAAAAGGGCATCTGCCGCAACACGTTTACGTGCCTGCTTGGCATTGCCTTCTGCCAGGTGAGCCTCCTGCTCGCCGTTGGTTGACTCGGACTTTGTGGTCACGTGTACGAACCTTCCATGGTGGGCGAGGCACCGATATCTGCGAACAGGACGGCTCGTTGCTCATTCACTGCCAGCAGGCATTCAAGGAAGTCACTCACCGAGCTTTGTTGTCGATAGGGGTTAAGTGCTATGGCCAAGTTGTTCAGTTGGTTTGTAGCGCGTATTGACCCGAGTGTATGACAAGCGCCGAGTAGTTCATTTCCCACGGTGCATGCTGCCTCAAGCTCTCCCTGTTGGACTCTGATCAGCGCCAGCGAGATCTGCCCGAAAACTCTGCTGCGGGCCCTGTCGCCAGGACGCAGGGATACTGCTCGCTCCGCCTCTGCAGCCGCTGCTGATAGTTTTCCCAGATCCTGCAGCGCCAGCGCGGCTTCACTGGCGAGCGCGGCTGAATCGAAACTGCTGGTCCATTCTGAGACTGCAGGAACCGGGGCAGACCTCAGCTCCTCGTGCGCGGCGTCAAGAACACGACGAGTGGCCTCTGCTTCTCCCCGTTTGGCCAGCGCCCGCGCTTCCATCGCATACAGGCGAGACGATAGCGCGGGAACTTTCGGACCCAGATTAGCGTTCTTCCGCCCGGCCTGTGCTAGCGATGCCGCCTCGCTGAGTCGGCCGCGCTGCAGGGCAAGGTGACTCATGCTGGCCATAATATTCGCACCCAGCGCCGGGTCATTTCCGGAGCGAGCTAGGGGTAGGGCCTTCTGGAAATGTCTATTTGCGTGAGCGTCGCTCCCTGAATCGTGTGCCATCCAGCCAGCTAATTCAGTCAACGAAGCTGCTGCTAGGAATGTCTGCTGCGGTTCATCGTCCTCTTCGCTTCCGAAGAGGCGCGGTGCAATGTTGTGGTGAAGATATCGCAGAACTGACCGGTAAAGGTGCCCTCCGCCGAGTTGGCGATCCGCCGCCCTGAACGAAGCTATAGCCGTAGCATCAGAGGAAGATCTCTCTCCGGCTTCACGCGATGCCTGTCGAATAGTCACGTTCCGAGGAACGGTCCCCGGATCCCGTATTGTTCGTTTTGTCTGAGGCGTGCCGGGGGGGGCAGTGAAGGCAATCAACTCGCCGTTGGCCCTGAGGGCCTTGTCGAGTGCAGCTGCGATTTGGGGGGTTGGCTTCCGACGCCCGGTCACCAGATCTCCTACGTGACCTCGGCTGCAGTTCGCAAGATGGGCGACGTCCCGTAGCGAGAGGCTACCGCGCCGGCGGTGCAGTGCTTCCCCGAACGTCTCCTCCATCGTGACGCCTTCCAGTCCGCAGGAGTCCGCAGGGCGTCCGCACAGCCGCGGACGCTTGCGTACAGGCCGCATCTTTCACCGATCCAACCTGCGATGAATCCTACTCTCAAGGGCGTCGACAGACTGCGACGTCAGGTCAGAACTGAACTACCAGGTGAGTGGTGTTGGTGATCGAGAGACGAGTGGTGAGGTGGACGGTGATCGGGTCGGCGCGCGCCCACTGGCTCGACGAGGCGGACTCATCGCGCTCGTTCACCAGCCCTGATCTGCTCGGCGCCTCCAACCGCACGCGCAGCCTCAGGAACGTCAACGCACCACTCCTTTCCACCCGCGTGCGAAAGAGGAGGTACGCCACCTCCCTGCGGGCTGGACACCTCGTTGTCTCGATGAGGCGATACGTATGAACCAGTGGATGAGGGTCCGCCCGCCAGCTGAACGGACTGACGTCGACTTCTGCCGGCCGCATCCTGCACGGGTAAACGGCTACCTGTTGGGCGGCAAGGACAACTACGTGGCCGACCGCGATCTCGCCGGAGTCGTTACAAAGGTCCCGAAGGCCCGCGTGGAGTCCCTCTTGAGGGTGCTCGGTGACCACCGCCGTCGTCACGAGGTTCGCCCGGCCGGCGCCTGCACTCGGAAGATCCCGCCCTGCCCGACCGCCTTCCCCGGACTGCTCGACGGTCTCGCGCCGTCCTGTGCGTGCCTCGTTGTGACCCCGGCCCTTGCCTACCAGGGGCTTCGGCCAGTAGCGGCGAAACGCCAGCAGCGACTCGTAGACCTGGGCGCACGCCTGCTCTTGGTCCGTGGAGGCCACCGTAAGCCGCTGGTCTGGCGGAGACGCAGACCGCTTTCCCCTCGACGGCGGTGTGACATCGAAGGCGGCTATCGCAAATGCAATTCACTGATCCACCCTTCCTCCCAGAAGGAAGCGCGGGCAAGGGTGATCCGCCACGGTTACACCCCTTCACGGGACATGCCCTTCCGTCTTCCGTTCTGTCCGAACCCCTGTTAATCGAGGCTGGCATGGCCGAAACTCCCTCCAACCCTTCAGGCAACTCCCCACGCGTCAACGGATTCGACGGCGTTGAGTTGCCGAGCGCTGCGCAGCCGAATGCGGCACGCATCTACGACTACCTCCTGGGCGGTAAGGACTTCCTCAGCGTCGACCAGAAGGCCGCCGCAGAACTGCAGAAAGTCTTTCCGCACGCAGAGATTACCGCCCGGGAAAACCGGCGTTTCATGGCCCGTGCCGTGGGTTTCCTTGCGCGGCGGGGCGTGACGCAGTTCTTGGACGTCGGCACCGGTATCCCCACCTCCACACCTGATCTGTCCAATCTCCACGAGGTCGTCCAGGGAATCCAGCCGCGCGCCCGGGTGGTGTACGTGGACAACGACCCAGTTGTCATGGCCCATGCGCGCGCCCTGCTGACCGGCACCGGCCAGGGCAGCGTGGGCTACGTAAGGGCGGATCTGCGCAAGCCGCAGCGCATCCTCGACTCGGCGCCGGTACGCGCGCTGGACCAGACGCGGCCGGTCGCGCTCTCCCTCATCGCCATTCTCCATTTTCTGCGGGACGACGTTCGTCCGCACGACGCGGTGGCCACGCTGATCGATGCCCTTCCCGCGGGCAGCTACCTGATCGTCTCGCACGTCACCAACGACCTGGTTTCCGAGGCCGGACCGGTGTCCATGGAGGCCGCGGCGGACCTGTACCGGAACCACGGGATCCAGGCGCAGGCCCGTGATGCCGAGGAAATCCGCGGCTTCTTCGACGGGCTGGAGTTCATAGACCCCCCGGGGCTGGTGCCGGTCCATCGCTGGCCGGCCGACGGCATCCTCAGCCGCCAAGTCACCGATGCAGAGGTCTCCTGCTACGGCGCAGTGGCCCTCAAGCGCAACCGGACTCGAACCGGGGGGCGAGGATGAGCCCGAAGCACGCACGCGAACAGCAGAAGATCACGACGAGTGTGTGGCGGCCGTTCACGCTGCTCGCTCTGCTCGTGGGCGCTATCAGCGCAGCGGTACTGCCCGGTGGCGCCCGTGGCGAGACGTCAGGGTCAGCGCGGTGCCGAAGGTCACGGCGGGCGAGGTGGAGGCCGGCCATGGTGTGTAGGCACCGCCCCCGCTGCCCGTCGGCTCAGGCGGCCGACCGCGACGCGGCCAAGAGCGTAGCGCGCGATCGTGTGTCGGGCTGGAGCCTGCTGTGCAACGGAGTCGTCGTCTTCGATGACACCGGCGAGCTGCTTCCCGATGGCCGCGTCATCAACCCGCACCGAGTCCAGTTGTAGACGCCGTACGGCTAGGCGCTCATGCCCCTGCTGCCCGCCGGATGCCGGGCCCTCGCTTGTACGAGGAGGACCATCCCCCGTGTCCTTTGCCCGCCTGGCGGGCAGCAGGTCTCACCACCGCCCGCGGCGTCATCCCCAACTCCGCAAAACCCGAACGCCTTTGGAGTTCTGATTTCTATGTCCTCCGTCAGCCCGATCCGGGGCAAGGGAGATGCTCTGTCGCTATACGTCGATCCGGGTGGGATCTTCACCGGAACTGCCGGCTTCTACTCGGCGCGGCCGGGCTACCCTGACGTGCTGCTGGACCACATCGCCGGACTCACGGGCGGGGTGCCGGGCGCGAGGGTGCTCGATCTCGGGACGGGAACCGGCGCCGTCGCGCGTGAGCTGGCTGCTCGCGGGCTGGACGTGCTCGCGGTGGATCCCTGTGCAGAGATGCTGGAGGAGGCCCGCCGCCTGGCGATGGCCAGCGGTCACGACTCCATCACGTGGCGGAAAGGGATCGCCGAAGACCTGCCGACCGGCCTAGGGCCGTTCACGCTGGCCGTCATCGGGGACGCTTTCCACTGGATGAACCGCGGCCGTGTGCTGCGCGCCCTGCACCAACTCATCGAGCCCGGGGGGTGCGTGGCGCTGCTGTCGCACCGGTGGCCCGGCTACCCCAAGCCCGCCTGGACCCCTGTCCTGGAGCAGGTCCGCAGCCGGCACCTGGGCCCGAACCGACATGCCGGCCCGACCGGACAATTCTCCCGTTCGCAGGCTGGCCACGAAGACGCCTTCCGGGACTCCGAGTTCGGACACCTGACTCGGGTTACGACTGACTACACCATTGATGTCCGACTGGACGATCTCCTCCGCTGGCAGTGGTCCCAGGTCCATTCCTCAGTGCCTCTGCTGGGGGACGGGTGGGCGGCGTACGAGGCCGACCTGCGCACCTTGCTGCGCGTGTGGGAGCCAAGCGAGCAGTTTCGCGAGGTCAGCCAGGCTCACCTGCTGATCGGGCAACGCGGAGGCGACCGGTGACCCGCCACAAGCGAGCACCGGAGCAGGAGTCCGAGGAGGCGCAGGATCCGGCGGGCCCTGACCTGTGGCCGTTCATCTGGCTCAGCGCGGTCGTGATCGCCATCTCCATCGTCGTCTTGGGGGACCCGGCCCGCGGCGCTGAGCCTGTCGACACCGTCACCAGTACCGCGCCGGCCGACGAGAACGCGGTGGATCCGTGGTGATGCTCCCTCAGCCCTTCATACGGGCCGGGCGGGCTCGCCCGGCCCGTGTGATCACCACCCCAGGAGAAGTCCGGGGGCACCAGATTCCGCCGCGCCCTGGGGAGGTTGCGACGGCGGACTGCCGGGCTGCCGGCTCTTACCGGCCGGCGGCCCGGCCCACATCACCACAACGCGGCTCCGCCCACTCCGGTACAGCGGGCGGCGGGCCGGTCCTTCGTGCACAGCCCTTCGGACCGTGACCTACGCCTACCCACCTGACCTATACGACCCCCTCTGCTGATCACGCCGAGAAACCAGGACATGAAGCCGCCATCAACTGCCGATCGCACCGCAATCGATGCCACCGCGCCCGATGCACCGCCAGCCCTCCTTCCGCCGCCACCACCCGCACGTCCCTCCGAGCCGCCGGCCCGCCCGTCGTCCGCGACCGGATGTGAGCGCGAACCCGAGGCGGCCAACGCGGCCCCAGTCCAGTTAAGAGGCGGGCAGCAGCCCGCGGTGTTCACCTTCGACCGGGTGAACCCGAAGCGGGCCGTTGTCGACGCCTGTGGACTGCTACTGATCGTCCTTGCGGCGGTCTGCGTGGGTTCGCTCTACGCTTTCGCCGACCTGAGTGGCGTGCACCAGGCCCCGCACGAGGAGACGGTCACGCTGGTCTTCTCCGTGCTCGCCGCCGGCATGGTGCTGTTGTGGCTGACTTGGTTGCTGGTCAACCGGGGCGCGCCGAGGTGGGTGTGTCTGGTGGCCGTGGTGGTCGGGGTGCTTGCCGTGGTGGCGAAGGTGCCCGAGCCCTGGCAGACGACCGGGCA
>NZ_JACBXC010000090.1 GCF_013870535.1 Streptomyces phytophilus
ACACGGCCGGAGCCGGAGCCGGCCGCGCTCGTGCCGTACCCGATCCAGTCGACCGACTTCTCCTTTCTCGGGATAGAAACCCCCAAAGCGGGCGATACCGCTTTTGCTGCGCAGCTCATGGCCACCTCGGACAGCGGCGCCTCGCTGGAGAAGATCACCCAGGGCTACAGCGGCCTGAGCCTCTCCGTCCGGCCCGAACTCCCGCTCGAACTCCCCGAGGGCCAACCCACCCGGGTCACCGTCAGGTTCGAGGTCGTCCGGTGCGCCGGCCTCCCCCTCGACGCCCGCCTGCCCTCGCTGCGCGTAACGCTGCGTAACACGCGCGCAATACAGGACTACAGCTCCATCCTCGGCGGCACCTACGCCGCCGAACTGTCCCGGGCGCTGCGTACGATATGCGAACCCGCCCCCCGGGCCGTTCCCGGCGCATAGGACATCAGCAGCGGCTTCACGCCCGTTCGGGCGTCCGGACTCCGCGGATCCGGCACAGACCGCGCCCGCCGACGCGGAAGGTGGCTGTAAGGGTCATAACAAGAGAGTCACAGCATTGCCTGCACCTCTGCCCCCTCGACCCGGGGCGGCTTAGAGTCACGCCCAGTCACCGCGCAGCAGGTCACCTTCCGACGCCTGCCGCGTGCACCGGCCCACTCTGCGCAGTCGAGGCCGCGCCAGGGGAAAGGACTGATCGTGCGTCACCGTTCCTTGCTCATACTCACCACTGCGGTCACCGCAGGGGCTCTCACGCTGTCTGCTTGCGGTTCCCGCGACGACGACAGCGAAGGCGGGGGCGGTGGCGACGGAACGACCGTCGTTATCGGCCTCGACGCCCCGCTGACAGGTGACCTCTCGGCCCTGGGCATCGGCATCCAGAACTCCGCCGAGCTCGCCGTGAAGACGGCCAACGAGAACGAGGAGGTCAAGGGCGTCACGTTCGAGCTCGAACCCCTCGACGACGTGGCACAGGCCCAGCAGGGCCAGCAGAACGCCACCAAGCTCGTCGGCAACGAGGACGTCATGGGCGTCGTCGGCCCGCTGAACTCCGACGTCGGCCAGTCCATGCAGAAGGTCTTCGCCGACGCCGACATGGTCCAGGTCTCGCCCGCCAACACCAACCCCTCCCTGACCCAGGGCGAGGAGTGGCAGGACGGCGAGAAGACGCGGCCCTTCGACACGTACTTCCGCGTGTCCACCACCGACGCCATCCAGGGCCCGTACGCGGCGCAGTACCTCTTCAACGAGCAGAAGCTGAAGAAGGTCTTCGTCATCGACGACAAGAAGACCTACGGCGCCGGCCTCGCCGGCACCTTCGCCGACGAGTTCGAGAACCTCGGCGGCAAGGTCGTCGGGACCGACCACGTCAACCCCGACGACAAGGACTTCGCGGCCATCGCCACGAAGGTCAAGAACTCCGGCGCCGACTTCGTCTACTACGGCGGCGAGTACCCGGCCGGCGCCCCGCTGGCCGCCCAGGTCAAGAAGGCCGGGGCCAAGATCCCGACCGTCGGCGGCGACGCGCTGTTCAGCGCCGAGTACGTGGCCCTCGCCAAGGAGAACGCCGAAGGCGACATGGCCAGCTCCGTCGGCGCCCCGCTGACCGAGCTGGACACCGCCAAGGAGTTCATCAAGAACTACGACGCGGCCGGCTACGAGGACGCCTACGAGGCGTACGGCGGCTACTCCTACGACTCCACCTGGGCCATCATCCAGGCCGTGAAGGCCGTCGTCGACGAGAACGACGGCGAACTGCCCGGTGACGCGGACGAGGCCCGCAAGGCCATCACCGAGGCCATGAACGACGTTTCCTTCGAGGGCGTGACCGGCAAGGTCGGCTTCGACGAGTTCGGCGACACCACCAACAAGCAGCTGTCGCTGTACCAGGTCAAGGACGGCGAGCACGTGCCGCTGACCAGCGGCGAGTTCGAAGGCTGACCGGGGCGACCACCACCGCCCACTGATCACATAGACCGCAAGCGGCGCGGGGGGCGCACACAGCGCCCCCCGCGCGGCCATATCTGACACCCACTCGGAGGCCCAGCGGTGAACGATCTGCCGCAGCAACTTGCCAACGGCCTGCTACTCGGCGCCTTGTACGGGCTCATAGCCATCGGCTACACGATGGTGTACGGCATTGTTCAGCTCATCAACTTCGCCCACGGCGAGATATTCATGATCGGCGGCTTCGGCGCCCTGACGATGTGGTTGTGGATGCCCAACGGCACCAGCCTGCTCGTCGCCCTGCCGCTGATGATCCTCATGGCCGTCATCTGCTCCGTGCTCGTCGGCGTCGGCGCCGAGCGCTTCGCCTACCGCCCCCTGCGCGGCGCACCCCGCCTCGCCCCCCTCATCACCGCGATCGGCCTGTCCATCGCACTGCAGCAGGCCATCTGGGCCTGGTACCCCGAGGCCACGAAGTCGCGGCCGTTCCCCGAGTTCTCCGGCCCGCGCCTCGACTTCGGCGCGTTCACCATCGAACGCGGCGAGCTGTACCTGCTCATCGCCGCCCCCGTGTGCATGATCGCCCTCGGCTTCTTCGTCTCCAAGACCCGCACCGGCCGCGCCATGCAGGCCACCTCGCAGGACCCGGACACGGCCAAGCTCATGGGCATCAACACCGACCGCATCATCGTCATGGCCTTCGCCATCGGCGCCGCCTTCGCCGCCATCGCGGCCATCGCCCACGGCCTGCGCTACGGCGAGGTCAACTTCAAGATGGGCTTCATCGCCGGCCTCAAGGCGTTCACCGCCGCCGTCCTCGGCGGCATCGGCAACATCTACGGCGCCATGATCGGCGGCGTAGTCCTCGGGCTCTCCGAGGCCATGGCCACCGCCTACATCGCCGACATCCCCGGCATGGAGCAGCTCGGCGGCGGTGCGTGGAAGGACGTCTGGGCGTTCGTCCTGCTCATTCTCGTACTGCTCTTGCGGCCACAGGGCCTGCTGGGCGAACGCGTCTCGGATCGGGCGTGATAGCGATGAACACCCTGGAGAAGAACACCGCATCCGAAACCGCCCCCGCGGGCGGCGTGCTGCCCCTGCCGCCGGGCACCGCCCGGCTCATCGCCCTCGTCGGCGCCGCCGGCACCTTCGTCTCGACCTTCCTCTCGTGGACCTACACGGAGGAGTTCCCGGGCAACCTCACCGTCTACGGATACCCCGGCGGACTGCAGCTCCTGACGCTCACCGGCGCCCTGCTCACCCTGCTGTTCCTGCTCTCCGGCAGCGGCCTGCGCGGACTGCGCTGGCTCACCCCCGGCGGGCCCAACAGCGCGGTACGGCTGCTCGCGCTCGGCACCCTCGGCGTCACCGGCTACACCGTCGGCGCCATCATCAAGAACCTCGGCGGGCTGATCAACGTCGACCCCGGCGGCTACATCGCCGTCGCGATGGCCCTGATCACCGCCATCGGCGCCCTCGGACTGCCCTACGACGTCCCCGTCGACCCCGAGAAGCCGCCGGCCAACCCCTGGGCACAGCTGGTCCACTCCCTGAAGGCACCCGGTCCCGGGCGGCTGCGGGACATGCCCGGCTGGGTGGAGATCGTCATCATCTCCGCCGCCTTCGCCCTCGGCCTGTACATCTTCACGTTCGGAATCGACACCGACTACGCCGAACTGTTCATCGGCTACATGGTGCTCGTCTCCTTCGCCTTCCCCGCCGTGGGCCGCGCGGGCCTCACCAGGCAACTGGGCCAGCTCACCGCCAAGCACCGGAACGTGACCGTGACCGCGGCATTCGTCGCCGCGTTCGCCTTCCCGTTCACCCAGAGCAACGACGCCTACGCCAGCATCGGCACCAACATCCTCATCTTCGCCACCGTCGCCCTCGGCCTCAACGTCGTCGTCGGCCTGGCGGGCCTGCTGGACCTCGGCTACGTCGCCTTCCTCGGCGTCGGCGCCTACACCGCCGCCCTGGTCTCCGGCGCACCCACCTCCAGCATCGGGGTCACCTTCCCGTTCTGGGCCGCGGTGCTCACCGGCGCCGCGGCGTCGCTCGTCTTCGGCGTCCTCATCGGCGCCCCGACACTGCGGCTGCGCGGCGACTACCTCGCCATCGTCACCCTCGGGTTCGGCGAGATCTTCCGCATCGGCGTCCAGAACCTCGACGGCGACTCCGGACCCGACGTCACCAACGGGCCCAACGGCATCCCGAACATCCCCGAGCTGGAAATCCTCGGCTTCAACCTCGGCGAGGAACACACCATCCTCGGCCAGGAACTGGGCAGGTTCTCCAACTACTTCCTGCTCATGCTGCTCTTCACCGTCGTGATCGTGACGATCTTCCGGCGCGCGGACCAGTCGCGCATCGGCCGCGCCTGGGTCGCCATCCGCGAGGACGAGACCGCGGCACGGGCCATGGGCATCAACGCCTTCCGGCTCAAGCTCCTCGCCTTCGCGCTCGGCGCCACCCTGGCCGGCATGGCGGGCACCGTACAGGCGCACGTGACGTACACCGTCACACCCACGCAGTACAAGTTCGTCGAAGCCGTGCCGCCGAACTCCGCGTTCCTGCTGGCCGCCGTCATCCTCGGCGGCATGGGCACCGTCAGCGGCCCGCTCATCGGCGCGTCGCTGCTCTACCTGATCCCCGCCAAGCTGCAGTTCGTCCAGGAGTACCAGCTGCTGCTCTTCGGCGTGGCGCTCGTCCTGCTCATGCGCTTCCGCCCCGAGGGCCTCATCGCCGACCGGCGGAAGCAACTGGAGTTCCACGACACCGGCCAGCTCGACGTGCCCAAGGAAGATACCGGCCTCAGCAAGAAGGTGGGGGTGTGACACCGATGGCCAGCGACACCATCCCCGCCAAGGGGCCGGGCAGCGGGAACGTCCTGGACGCCCGCGGCGTCACCATGCGCTTCGGCGGCCTCACCGCCGTACGCAACGTCGACCTCACCGTCGACCAGGGCGAGATCGTCGGGCTCATCGGCCCCAACGGCGCCGGCAAGACCACCTTCTTCAACTGCATGACCGGGCTCTACATCCCCAGCGAGGGCACGGTCCGCTACAAGGGCGCGGTCCTGCCGCACCGCTCCCACCGCGTCACCGAGGCGGGCATCGCCCGTACCTTCCAGAACATCCGTCTCTTCGCCAACATGACGGTCCTGGAAAACGTCCTCGTCGGCCGGCACACCCGCACCCGCGAAGGGCTGTGGTCCGCGCTCCTGCGCGGCCCCGGCTTCAAGAAGGCGGAGCGGACGTCCGAAGCACGCGCCATGGAGCTGCTGGAGTTCACCGGGCTGGCCGCCAAGCGCGACCATCTCGCCCGCAACCTCCCCTACGGCGAACAGCGCAAGCTGGAAATCGCCCGGGCACTGGCGAGCGAACCCGGACTGCTGCTCCTCGACGAGCCCACCGCGGGCATGAACCCGCAGGAGACCCGGGCCACCCGCGAGCTGGTCTTCGCGATCCGCGAACAGGGCATCTCGGTCCTCGTCATCGAGCACGACATGCGGTTCATCTTCGGACTCTGCGACCGCGTCGCCGTCCTCGTCCAGGGCGAAAAACTGGTCGAGGGCACCCCCGACGTCGTCCAGAGCGACGACCGCGTCGTCGCCGCGTACCTCGGCACCCCCTACGAGGGCGTCCCCGAGGACGAGGCAGTCGCCGAGGTCACCGCGGCCGAGGACGCCCTCGCCAGGAACACCGGGAGCGGCAGCACCCCCAAGACGAGCAAGGAGGGCGACGCGTGACCGCGCTACTGCAGGTCGAAGACCTGAAAGTCGCCTACGGCAAGATCGAGGCCGTCAAGGGCATCTCGTTCAGCGTCCAAAGCGGCGAGGTCGTCACCCTCATCGGCACCAACGGCGCCGGCAAGACGACGACCCTGCGCACCCTGTCCGGACTGCTGAAGCCGGCCGGCGGCAAGGTCTTCTTCGACGGCACGCCGCTCAACGGCGTCGGCGCCCACAAGATCGTCGCCATGGGCCTCGCCCACTCCCCGGAAGGCCGCCGGCTCTTCCCCCGCCTCACCATCACCGAGAACCTCCAACTCGGCGCCTTCCTCCGGAAGGACTCGGCGGGCATCGAGCAGGACATCAAGATGTGCTACGAGCTGTTCCCCATCCTCGGCGAACGGCGCAAGCAGGCCGCAGGCACCCTCTCCGGCGGCGAGCAGCAGATGCTCGCCATGGGCAGGGCACTGATGTCCCGGCCCAAGCTGCTCATGCTCGACGAACCCTCCATGGGCCTCTCGCCGATCATGATGCAGAAGATCATGGAGACGATCCGGGAGCTGAAGTCCCAGGGCACCACCATCCTGCTCGTCGAGCAGAACGCCCAGGCCGCGCTCTCCATCGCCGACCACGGCCACGTGATGGAGGTCGGCAAGGTCGTCCTGTCGGGCACCGGGGAGGAACTGCTGCACGACGAGTCCGTGCGCAAGGCATACCTCGGCGAAGACTGAAACCGACCGCACACAGAGCGGCCCGCGCCCCGGGGAGGGGGGCACGGGCCGCTCTCACGCGTCCATGGACGGGGACGGGGACGGGGGCGCGGGCGGGCATCGCCGAACGGAACCCTGCCGGCCCCGCGGACTACCCCTGCTTCTTCTTGCCCTTCTTCTCCGCGTCGTCCTCGATCACGGCCTCCGCCACCTGCTGCATCGACAGCCGGCGGTCCATCGACGTCTTCTGGATCCACCGGAACGCCGCCGGCTCCGACAGCCCGTACTCCGTCTGCAGGATGCTCTTCGCCCGGTCCACCAGCTTGCGCGTCTCCAGCCGCTGGGTGAGGTCGACGACCTCCTTCTCCAGCGCCTTCAGCTCCGTGTAGCGCGAGACGGCCATCTCGATGGCCGGGACCACGTCACCCTTGCTGAACGGCTTCACCAGATACGCCATGGCCCCCGCGTCCCGCGCCCGCTCGACCAGCTCGCGCTGGGAGAACGCGGTGAGCATCAGCACCGGGGCGATGGAGTCGGCGGCGATCTGCTCGGCGGCGGAGATCCCGTCGAGCACGGGCATCTTCACATCCAGGATCACCAGATCCGGCTGATGCTCCCGGGCCAACCGCACCGCGGTCTCCCCGTCCCCCGCCTCCCCGACGACGGTGTACCCCTCCTCCTCCAGCATCTCCTTCAGATCGAGCCGGATGAGGGCCTCGTCCTCGGCGATGACGACCCGCGTGGTCTGCGGCGGCACGTGTTCGTCGCCGCCGGCACTGACGGCGGCGATGTCCTCCGGGGGTTCGGGGGTCTCGGGGGCGCTCACGGTGCTCCTCGGGGTATTGCCTGGCTGCGGAAGGGGCACCCCCGAGAGTACCGACCCCGCGGGAGGAGGTGAGTACGCGGTAGGCTTGGGCCCGCATCGAGCGAGCCCGGTTGGTGGAACTGGCAAACACGCGGCTCTCAAACAGCCGTGCCTTCGGGCTTGTGGGTTCGAGTCCCACACCGGGCACTCCTCGTCTCGCTCAAGCGGAGCGCATCCTTCTCGTGAATTCCGCCGGTGGAGCGGCGTGCTTAGGCGCGGTCGCGCACAGTTGTTCCATGACTACGCACGGCGCGGATGTGCGCGACCAGGCACTTGCCATGCTGCGCAACGGGGCGCGGAACGCCGACGTCGCCAGAGATCTCGGCGTTCCCGTAGGGACTGTGGGCTACTGGCTCCACCGGGACCGGGCCGCACGCGGGACGTTGCCCGGTGTGCCCGAGCGGCCGTGCCCGCGGTGCGACGGCCGCCCCCTGGACGACACGGCCTACTCCTACCTCCTGGGCCTCTACCTGGGTGACGGCCACATCGTCCGGTACTCCGGACACCGGGTGCCCAGCCTCATGATCACCTGTGCCGACGCCTGGCCCGGTCTGATGCGCGACTGCCGCCGTGCGATGAACGCGGTCTTCCCGCACAACAGGATCTGCCTGGTCTCCCGGACGGGCTGCCACAACGTGAAGGTGTACTCCCTGCACCTGCCGTGCCTCTTCCCCCAGCACGGCACGGGAAAGAAGCACGAGCGGCGGATCGCCGCCGAGCCGTGGCAGCAGGAGATCCTCGACCGGCATCCCTGGCCCTTCATCCGCGGGCTCATCCACTCCGACGGGTGCCGGATCATGAACTGGACCACTCGTCTCGTCGCCGGTCGGCGCAAGCGCTACGAGTATCCGCGCTACTTCTTCAGCAACAAGTCCGACGACATCCGCAGGCTGTTCACCGACGCACTCGACCGCGTCGGCGTCGAGTGGTCGACCCTTGCCCGCGGCTCCGATCCGTTCAACATCTCCGTCGCCAGGCGTGCGTCCGTCGCGCTCATGGACGCCCATGTAGGGCCCAAATACTGACTCCCCAGCTCCGGGTTCCGGCGGATGTCCGGGTGCGGTCACCGTTCATCCACAGGCGGTAGAACGCGGCATCAACTTGACGTATGGTCGCGAGCATTGCTGTGCGGGGGAGCCTGCAGACCTACGAGGGGACGGGTAGGCGATGTCTGCGCCGACGCGACGACGACTGCGCAAGGGTGCGATGACCGCGGCTGTGGCCGCCGCCGCGATGGCGGCGCTGTCGGCCTCACAGGCGCCGGGGCTCTCGGCGGGGCCCGAGGCCCCCGGGAAGAGTGCCCCCGACCAGGCGCCGGGGGGCGGCGAGGACTCGATCACGGGTGGCTCTCCTTATTACACCGACCTGCCGCCGCTGGAGAGCGCCAACCCCTCGCCGGGTGACGAGTTGGAGGACGAGGCCGACGAGTCCGGTATTCCGGCGACGGTCCTCGACGCGTACAAGCAGGCCGAGAGCCGGCTCGCGCGCAGCAACCCCGGGTGCAACCTGGAGTGGGAGCTGCTGGCGGCCATAGGCCGGGTGGAGTCGGGACATGCCCGCGGCGGTGACGTGACCGCGGACGGTACGACGCGGAATCCCATCCTCGGCCCCGTGCTGAACGGCAACGGCTTCGCCAACATCACGGACACCGACGGCGGCGAGTACGACGGGGACACCACCCATGACCGTGCCGTCGGTCCGATGCAGTTCATCCCGTCGACGTGGGCGACCTGGGGCAGCGACGGCAACGACGACGGTGAGCGCAATCCGGACAACGTCTACGACGCGGCGCTGTCCGCCGGGCGGTATCTGTGCGCGGGCGGGCGCGACCTGTCCTCGCAGGCCGACCTGGAAGCCGCCATCCTCGGGTACAACCAGTCGCAGTCGTATCTGCGTACGGTCCTGACCTGGTACGACTTCTACAAGGAGGGTGGCGCCGACCCGGTGCCCGACGGCTCCGGGGCCGACCCGGGGGACCGGAGCGACGGCATCAACACGCCGAGTCCGTCGCCGAGCCCGTCGGAGAGCGACAAGCCCGGCAAGGGCGGCAAGGACGACGGCAAGGGCGACGGCGGGAACGGCGGTGGCAGTACCCCCAGTCCCGGCCCCAGCGACCCGCCCCCGGACGACGGGGACGACGACAACGGCCCGGAGGAGCCGGCGCCGACCATATCGGACCTGCGTGTGGTGAGCCCGCAGTCCAGCAGCGCGTACACCGGTGCCGACTTCGCGGAGCGTCCGAAGGTGCGGGGCGTGACCGCGCGCGGCGCGGGCGTGTCCGGGAAGACGGTCACGTTCACGATCAGCGGCCAGACCGGTGCGGTCTTCGCCGGTGGCGGGAAGACCGCGTCGGTCACGACCAACGGCTCCGGTTACGCGACGGCGCCGGTGGTCAAGGCCGGTCAGCTGACCGGGGACTTCACGATCCGCGCCACGACGGGCGGGGGCGTGAGCCCGGTGGACTTCGCCGCCGAGGTGGAGGCGTCGTACGGGCTGGCGCGTGTCGGTGACGCGGCGCTCACGGCGGCGGCGGGCGGCGAGTTCGGCGCCGTCGAGGCCAAGGTGACGTACCGGGGCGGTCCCGCCGCGGAGGCGCCGGTGACGGCGGCGATGGTCACGGAGGCGGGCGAGCAGAACGACAAGGGCCCGTTCTTCAAGGACGCGGAGGGCAACCCGGTCCGCAAGCTGAACCTGACGACGGCCGGGGACGGCACGGTGAAGCTGCCGACGATCCAGGCGGGCGACGAAACGGGGAAGTTCCTGCTGCTGCTGACCACGAGCGAGGGCGTGACGCTGACGCTGGAGCTGACGGTCGAGTAGGGCCGGTTCGGTGCCGGGGGCCGCAGGTCAGCGGCCGGCGTTCGTGCGGCGCGTGGTGTGCCGGGTGGGCGCGGCGGTGGCCGGGTCCTCGGGCCAGGGGTGCTTCGGGTAGCGGCCGCGCAGTTCGGCGCGGACCGCGGGGTAGCCCTGCCGCCAGAAGGACTCCAGGTCGGCGGTGACGGCGGCGGGGCGGCCGGCGGGTGACAGCAGGTGCACCAGGAGCGGTACGCGGCCGTCGGCGATCCGCGGCGTGCTGTCGAGGCCGAAGAGTTCCTGGAGTTTGACGGCGAGTACGGGCTGCTGCGGGTCGTCGTAGTCGACGCGGATGCGGGAGCCGCTGGGCACCTCGATGCGCTCCGGGGCGAGTTCGTCGAGCCGGGCGGCGTCGCCGCGGGCCCAGGGGAGGAGTCCTCGGAGTACGCGGGCGGCGTCGATGCGGCGCGGTTCGTCGTCCAGCCAGTCGTCGGCGCGGGCGAGGAGTGCGTCGTCGCGGACGTCGGGCCAGGGGTCGCCGAGTGCGTGGTGCAGGAAGGCGAGCCGGTGCCGTAGCGCGCGGGCGCCGTCGGACCAGCGCAGCAGGTCGGTGCCTTCGCGGCGGAGCCCGTCGAGGCGGGCGGCGTGCAGGCGGGCGGGGTCGGGGCGGGGGAGTGGCCGGGCGCGGAGTTCGACGGCGCCGAGGCGGGTGACGCGGCGGGCGACGGTTTCGCGGCGCTCGGCGGACCAGGTGACTTCGTCCTCGGTGGCGAGCAGGGTTTCCGCGGCTCGCAGGGCGGTGTCCTCGTC
>NZ_JACBXC010000900.1 GCF_013870535.1 Streptomyces phytophilus
CCCGGCCGGTCATGTGGCGGGCGAGCGCGTCCAGGTTCTTGTACGTGAAGAGCGTGGCGCTGTCGACCGGCCCGTAGTGCTCCTCCAGCCGCCGGCGCAGCTTCTCCACCAGCAGCGAGCTGAGGCCCAGGTCGTCGAAGCCGGCCCGCGGGTCGATCTCCTCCGGCCGCCACTTCAGCTCCTCGGCGAACAGCCGCACCAGGTGCGCCAGTACGTCGTCCTGCGTGGCGCCCGCGCCGCTCGGCAGCGCGGCCGGGGCCGTAGCGGCGGGCAGGGCCGCGGGCACGGGCACGGCGGCGAGGGCCGGCTGCGCCCGGCCGGGGGCGAGCAGGACGTGCGGGACGAGGTCCTGCGGGCGGATGCGGCGGCGCTCGAAGGGGTACGTCGGCAGCGGCGTGCGGCGTACGGGCCTGCCGCCGCGCAGCAGCGCCCAGTCGAAGTCCGCCCCGGAGGCCCAGAGCCGGGCCAGGGCCGCGGTCTTGCCGGCGGTGGCGAGCGCGTCGAGGTAGGTGTTGCCCTCGGGGCCGGCGAGCAGCGCGCGCGAGAGGTCCGCGGCGCCGGCGGCCTGCCCGCTCCACCAGGTGTCGCCCTGGTCCTCGCCGCGCAGGAAGTGCACGAGGGCGTCGTACAGTTCGTCGACGTCCTCGGCGACGACCGCGAGCCGCGCCTCCATCGGCTCCCGGCCGAGCTGGAGGGTGTCGGCGAGCGCGGTGAGCGCGAAGTCGGCGCTGCCCTCGGCGGGCGCGTGCAGGTCGAGGTGGCGGACCAGCTCGCGGGCGTAGCCGCGCAGCGCCTCGGGCGTACGGGCGGAGAGCGGGATCAGCAGCGGGGCGCCCGGCGCCTCGCCGGCGGCGGGCTCGCGCTCGTACTCCTCCAGTACGACGTGCGCGTTGCTGCCGCCGAAGCCGAAGGAGCTGACGCCGCAGCGGCGGGGGGTGGCGGGCCCGTCCGGCGCGGCCTGCCGGGGCCAGTCGCCCGCGCGGTCGCCGATGCGGAAGGGGCTGCCGTCCAGGCGGATGTACGGGTTGAGCTTCTCGAAGTGGCGCAGGGCGGGCAGCTTCCCGTACCGCAGCGCCTGCACCATCGTGACCAGCCCGGCCAGCCCGGCCGCCGCCTCCAGGTGCCCGATGGCGGTCTTGACCGAGCCGATCGTGCAGTGCGGCTCGGCGGGGGCGTCGTGGCCCCAGGCGGCGTAGAGGCGGGCGAACGCCTGCTTCAGGCCCTCGATCTCGATGGGGTCGCCGAGGCTGGTGCCGGTGCCGTGGGTCTCCACGTGGGTCGCGGTCGCCGGGTCGAGACCGGCGGCGCGCCAGGCGTCGACGATGACGTCGGCCTGCGCCTCGGGGCTCGGCGCGGTCAGCGACGCGGCGCGGCCGGAGTGGCCGACGGCGCTGCCGCGGATCACGGCGTGGATGTGGTCGCCGTCGGCCTCGGCGGCGGCCAGCGGCTTGAGCACGACGGCGACGACGCCCTCGCCGCGTACGTAGCCGTCGGCGGACTGGTCGAAGGTCTTGCAGCGGCCGTCAGGGGCGAGCATCCCGGCCAGCCCGAAGCACTCGAACGGGGTGGGGCTGAGCATGAGGTTCACGCCGCCGGCGATGGCGAGCCCGCACTCGCCGGCGCGCAGGCTGCGGACCGCGCGGTGGACCGCGACGAGCGAGGACGAGCACGCGGTGTCGATCGCCTCGCTGGGGCCGCGCAGGTCGAGCTGGTACGAGACCCGGTTGGGCAGTACGGCGTGGGCGAGACCGGTGGCGGTGTGCGCCTGGGGGCCGGCGGTGCTGTGGCCCAGCACCTCCGCGTAGTCCATCGAGGAGAGCCCGACGAACAGGCCGGTGCGGCTGCCCGCGAGGGCGTCGGGGCGGCGGCCGGAGTCCTCGACGGCCTTCCACACGGTCTGCAGGAAGAGGCGCTGGTGCGGGTCCATCAGCTCGGCCTCGTGCGGCGAGATGCCGAAGAACGAGCAGTCGAAGGAGTCGACCTCGTCGAGGAAGGCGCCGTGCGCGCGGCGGGCGCGCTCGGGGCCCGCCCAGTCGCGCCAGCGGTCCTCGGGCACCTGGGAGACGAGTTCGTCGCCGGCCATAAGGCGCCGCCAGAAGCCCTCCAGGTCCGCCGAGCCCGGCAGTACGGCGCTGAGGCCGACGACCGCGACGGGGTACGGGTCCGGCAGCGGGGCGTCGTCCTGCGCCCGCCCGGCGCCGCGGGCGGCGGTGCGGGGGGTGTCGTCGCCGGCGTCGGGGTAGCGGGCGGAGACGAGGTCGTGGTGCTCGGTCAGCAGGTGGCGCGCGAACGCCTCCAGGGTGAAGTGCTCGAAGAACACCGAGGGGGTGAGGTCGACGCCGAGGTCGCGGCGCAGCAGGTCGGCGAACTCGATGAGCCGGATCGAGTCGAAGCCCAGCTCGCTCAGCTCCGCCTCGCTGCGGACGACGGCGGGCTCGACCTTCAGCACCTGGGCGACGGTGGTGCGCAGGTCCTTCAGGAGCGCCTGGTGCAGCTGGACGGCGGGGGT
>NZ_JACBXC010000901.1 GCF_013870535.1 Streptomyces phytophilus
GTGACGACGGGGTCGCCCGCGGCGTCCGTCATGACCAGGGCCACGGCGTCGTCGCCGAGGCGGGAGGCACGTACGCGCAGAGAGGCCGCCCCCGTCGCGTGGAGGCGTACGCCCGACCAGGAGAACGGAAGCAGCGTACGGTCCGACGGCGCGCCGAGGAGCACCGCGTGCAAGGCGGCGTCCAGCAGCGCCGGGTGCACGCCGGACCGGTCGGCGTCGGCCGCCGCCCCGTCGGGGAGCGCCACTTCGGCGAAGGCCGCGCCGCCGGTGCCGTCGCGCCACAGGCGGCGCAGGCCCTGGAAGACGGGCCCGTAGTCGTAGCCGCGGGCGCCGAGCCGCGGGTAGCCGTCGGAGAGGTCGACGGGGGTGGCGGTGGCGGGAGGCGGCCAGGGCAGACCGGCCGGAGGGGCATCGGCGGCACGGGCCAACACGCCCTCGGCGTGCGCGGTCCACGGCGCCTCGTCGTCCGCGGCCGGGCGGGCGTGGACCCCGAGCGCCCGCCGGCCCTCGGCGTCGGGCCCGTCCACGGTGACCTGGAGCCGGACGGCCCCGGTGGCCGGGAGGAGCAGGGGGGCCGACAGCGTCAGCTCGTCGATCCGGTCGCAGCCGACGTGATCGGCGGCGTGCAGCGCCAGCTCCACCAGCGCGGTGCCGGGCAGGAGGACGGTGCCGGCCACGGCGTGGTCGGCGAGCCAGGGGTGCGTGGCGAGCGACACCTCCGCCGTGAACAGCACGCCGCCCGAGGTGGCGAGGGGGACGGGGGCGCCGAGGAAGAGGTGGTGGGCGGCGCTTGCGGCGGGCGCGTTGGCGGTGGGGGAGAGCCAGAGGTGCCGGTGCTGGAAGGGGTAGGTGGGGAGGTCGGCGGGTGGGGCGGTGGAGTCGAAGGCGGCGTCGAGGCCGTGGGCGTGGGTGTGGGCGAGTGCCAGGGCCAGGCGTCGGGGGGAGTCGTCGTCGCGGTGGAGCGTCGCGTGGGTGACGGCGTCGGAGCCGGCGGCGTCGATGGTGTCCTCGACGGCGGTGAGCAGGCCCGGGTGGGGGCTGGGTTCGAGGAAGTGCCCGTAGCCGTCGGCCAAGAGGGCCTGCACGGTCTGGTGGAAGCGCACCGGCGAACGCAGGTTGGTGAACCAGTAGTCCGGGGTGAGAGTGGTGGTGTCGAGGGGCCCGGCGGTCACCGTCGAGTAGAAGGGGATGTCGGCGGCCCGGGGCTCGATGCCCGCGAGACGTGCCTCCAGCTCCGCCGCCAGGGGTTGGACGAGGGGCGTGTGCGAGGCGTACGTGACCGGGATGCGGCGGTGCCGGACGTCGTTCCGTACGCAGTGCTCCTGCACCGCGTCCAGCGCCGCCGCGGGACCTGCGACGACAACCGCCGCGGGCCCGTTGTACGCCGCCACCGACACCTCGTCTGCGACGCCGCGGGCACCCAGCAGCGCCTGCGCACCGGCCTCGTCCAGCGCTACGGACAGCATCCCGCCCGTACCCGCCAAAGCCGTGAGCGCCTGGGACCGCTGGGCGACCACCCGCGCCGCGTCCTCCAGACTCAACGCCCCCGCGACATGCGCGGCAGCGATCTCCCCCTGCGAATGCCCGATGACCGCGTCCGGGCGGACACCGTGGTGCTCCCACCAGCGGGTCAGCGCCACCATCACCGCCCACAGCGCAGGTTGGACGACCTCCACCGGCTCCAGCGCAGCCGGATCGTCGCCGGTCAGCACGTCGAGCAGATCGAAATCCGTGTACGGGGCCAGCGCCCGCGCGCACTCCGCGAGGGCGTCCGCGAACACCGGCGACTCCGCCAGCAGCCGGGCGCCCATCCGCACCCACTGCGACCCCTGCCCCGGGTAGACGAACACCGTCTTGCCCGGCCCGGCCGCCCCCTGCACCACACCGTCGTGCGGCACACCGGCGGCCAGCGCCTCCAGCCCGGCCAGCAACTCCGCCCGCCCGGTGCCGACGACGACCGCGCGCCGGTCGAACCGCGTACGGCGTACGAGTGCGGCAGCGACCTCGTCGCCGCGCAGCTCCGGCCGCTCCGCCACGTGGTCGTGCAGCCGCTCCGCGTGCGCCCGCAGCGCCGCCGCCGTGCCACCGCTCAGCGGCCACGAGAGCACCCCGGGCGTCTCCGGGGTCTGTTCGGCTCCCGCTTCTTCGGCCTGTTCGAGGATCACGTGCGCGTTGGTGCCGCTGACGCCGAACGACGAGACCGCCGCCCGCCGCGGCCGATCCACCTCCGGCCAGGACCGGGCACCGGTCAGGAGCGATACGCCCCCGGCCGCCCAGTCCACGTGCGGCGTCGGCTCGTCCACATGCAGCGTCGCCGGCAACTCCCCGTGCCGTAGCGCCTGGACCATCTTGATGATCCCGGCCACCCCGGCCGCGGCCTGCGTGTGGCCGATGTTCGACTTCAGCGACCCCAGCCACACCGGCCGGTCGTCGGCCCGGTCCCGCCCGTACGTCGCGAGCAGCGCCTCCGCCTCGATCGGGTCACCCAGCTCCGTGCCCGTGCCGTG
>NZ_JACBXC010000902.1 GCF_013870535.1 Streptomyces phytophilus
GCGTCACCACCCCTCCCACGGGGAGCAGCAGCACCACGGCGGGCGGGAGCGCCGGCACCAGCAGCGGGGGCGAGAGCACCACGGGGGGCGGCAGCAGCGGCGGCGGCACATCGGGCAGCACCGACGGCGGCGCCACCACCGGGGACACGACCACCGGCGGCACCACCCCGCCCGACGACCCCGACCCGCCCGACGAGGACGACACCCGCGACAGCCTCCTGTGCCTCGACGTCGACCTCGCCCCGATCCTCCGGCTCGGCCTATGCCTCCTGTGAGACAGCCGGCAACAGCGGCACGACGTTCCCGCCCGGCGCCGGCGGCGCCATCGCGTCCTCCACCGCGGCCGCGATGTCGTCATCGAGCCCGAGCACGAGGTGCCCGTACCGGTCCACCGTCGTCGTGATGCTCTCGTGGCCCAGCCGCCGCTGGATCGCCGGGAGCGGGATCCGCGCGGCGATCAGCCACGAGACGTGCGTGTGCCGTAGGTCGTGGATGCGGGGCTTTTTTGTCAGGCCCTTCTCGATGGCGCGCTCCACCGCCGGCTGCCACTTGCGGTGGTAGAAGTTCGAGTGCCGCCAGTGCCGCCCCGTGCGCGTCCTGAACACCCACGCCTCCGGGCCCTGCCCGGCCACCAGCCGCCGCACCGTGTCGAGTTGGGTCGCCGTCAGCTTCAGCACACGGCGCGCCCGCCGCGTCTTCGGCGGCCCGACAAGGAACGACTTCTCGCTGCCCTTCTTCGCCCGCTTCCACGCCCGCACCACGCTGACGGTGCCCGCGGCCAGGTTGATGTCCCGCACCTGCAACGCGGTCGCCTCGCCCCACCGCAGGCCCGTCCCCACGAGGAAGTCGGCGAGGTCCCGGGCCCCAGGGTCGGTGATCTCGTTGGCGACGCGGGTGTATTCGTCGCGTTCGAGGAAGGTCATCTCCTCGTCGGTGCCGTCGTCGAGCCGCGGGAGCTTCGTGCCCTTGCAGGGGTTGCCCGGGCGCAGCGGCGGGGTGTGCTCGACCGCGGCTTGCATGACGCAGAAGAGGAGCCCGTGCCGGTTGTGGAGGCTCTTCGGGCTGGCCGGCCGCGTCACCCATTCCTCCGGCTCGTCGGGGTCTCGTACGCCGTTCTCCTGGAGGCGCACCCAGTCCTGTACGTCGTCGGCGGTGAGGTTGCAGACGGTGGCGGGGGTGACGGCGCCGTGGACGGTGGTGTGCTGGAGACGGGCGAGGTGGAGACGGATGTCGCGGTGGTAGTCGTCGCGGGTGCGTTCGTCGATGCCGGTGAGGCGGTCGGCGTAGCGGGTGGCCCACTGCACGAGGGGGACGTCATCGGGGTGGGCGGGGTCCTCGACGAAGCCTCGGCCGCGGACCCAGCCGGGCGGCCACTTGTTGCCGTGGGCGTCGACGATGCGCTTGAACTCCGCAGCCTGGTTCTCGTCGGCGAAGTTCTCGCTCTGCCACGCGCCGTCCTGGCGCCATTTGACTTGATAGGTGATCTCGCCGCCCTTCTTGGGGCGGGGAACGATGCTCGCCATGAAGTGGGATGGTACGACCGTTTTTCAAGGTCATGTTCCCGTGATGTTCCCAAGGGTTCGGGCATGACGAAGCCCCGACCTGTTTCCCCAGGTCGGGGCTTGATCACCAAGGGTGAGTGACGGGACTTGAACCCGCGGCCACCTGGACCACAACCAGGTGCTCTACCATCTGAGCTACACCCACCGTGAGCTGATGCTTCCGCACCGGCCGACTAGAAGTGTACAGGGTCGCCGGCGGTGCTCGCTTCCGGCTTTCACCGTGCCGCCGGGTGCCGCCGGGTGCCGCCGGCGGCCCCGTTACGAGCCGTCCGACGCCAGGGTGTGGCGGGCCGCGATGGCCTTCGCGGTGTCCGAGTCCGGGCCCGGTGGGGGGACGAAGACCGCCTCGCGGTAGTAGCGGAGTTCGGCGATGCTCTCCCTGATGTCCGCCAGGGCCCGGTGGTTGCCCGCCTTCTCGGGGCTGTTGAAGTAGGCCCGCGGGTACCAGCGGCGGGCCAGCTCCTTGACCGACGAGACGTCCACGATGCGGTAGTGCAGGTGGCCCTCCAGGTGCGGCATGTCCCGGCTGAGGAAGCCGCGGTCGGTGCCGATGGAGTTGCCGCACAGCGGGGCGCGGCCGGGCTCGGGGACGAACTCGCGTACGTAGTCGAGCACCTGCCGTTCCGCGTCCGCCAGGGTGGTGCCGCCGGCCAGCTCGTCGAGCAGGCCGGAGGCGGTGTGCATGGCGCGTACGACGTCGGGCATGGAGGCGAGGGCCTCGGCCGGGGGGCGGATGACGATGTCGATGCCGTCTCCGAGCACGTTCAGCTCGGAGTCGGTGACGAGCGCGGCCACCTCGACGAGCGCGTCGTCCCTCAGCGACAGGCCCGTCATCTCGCAGTCGATCCAGACCATCCGATCGTTCATGGACCTCACCCTACGTGCCGGTCCCGCTGTCCCGGCACGGTCGCCCGCCGCACCAGTGCGCCCCGGAGCCGCG
>NZ_JACBXC010000903.1 GCF_013870535.1 Streptomyces phytophilus
ACGGCCGGACCCCGAACGAGCAGCCCCGGAGCGGCCGGACAGCGTGCGCGGGGCGGCGGCTCCCCCGGCCTCCGACGCCTCCCGCAGCAGCTCCGCCCAGACCACCAGACCCGGGCCGGGCCGGGCGTCGTACGCCCCCCAGCTGCTGCTCACCGCGGTGACGAGCAGGAGCCCCCGACCCTGCTCGTCCGCGGACGACCGCTGCACCCGCAGGCTTCCCGGCTCGGCACCCTGGTCGGTGACGGCCAGCCGCAGGCGGTCGGCGCTGCAGTGCAGCTCGCACCCTATGCGCCGACTCCCCGTGTGCAGCAGTGCGTTGGTCACCAGCTCCGAGAGGACGAGGGTGGCACTGTCGCCGACCTCGCCCTCCACCCCCCAGCGGTGCAGCTGCTCGCGGGCCAGCCGGCGGGCCACCGTGACGGCGTCCGCCTGACCTGGCACCTCGAAACCGCACCGCGACGCATCCGCCCCCGAACGGATCCCCGGCAAGCCGGGGTCCCGTGTCACGACCCCCGTGCGATGCGGCTGTGTGGACTGGCTCACGTTTCAAACTATGGCCCCGCCGCGACCACTTGGCAACCCGCACTGTGAATTTTTCAGAGTTGCCGTTGCACTGTGTCCGTCAAGCTCTGGGCGTGGCACACTGCTTGAGGCAGTCCGACAGGGAGGTATGGCGTGAGCGAACCGCGGTCCGCGCCGACCGTGGGGCAGGTCGTGCTCGGCAAGCGGCTCCAGGAGCTGCGCGAGCGGGCCGGGCTCAAGCGTGAGGAAGCCGCCAGGACCCTGCGCGTCGCCCCGGCCACCGTGCGCCGGATGGAGACCGCCGAAGTCGCGCTGAAGGTCCCGTACGTCCAGGTGCTGCTCCAGGCGTACGGCATCGACCGGGAGGAGATCGACTCCTTCGTCGCGCTGACCGAGGAGGCCAACCAGCCGGGCTGGTGGCAGCGCTTCCACGACATCCTGCCCGACTGGTTCAGCATGTACGTGAGCCTGGAGGGCGCGGCGTCGCTCATCAGGTCGTACGAGCCGCAGTTCGTGCCCGGCCTGATGCAGACCGAGGACTACGCGCGGCACGTGCTGAAGGTCGGCTCCCTCGGCCGCGGCACGCCCGCCGAGATCGAGCGGCACGTCGCGCTGCGCATGGAGCGCCAGGAACTGCTCACCCGCGAGCACGCGCCGCGGTTCTGGGCGGTGGTCGACGAAACGGTACTGCGCCGTCCGGTGGGCGACGGCGCGGTGATGCGCGCGCAGATCGACAGGCTCCTCGACCTCGCGTCCCTGCCCAACGTCACGCTCCAGATGGCGGAGTTCCGCACCGGGCACCACCCGGGCACGTACAGCCCCTTCGTCCTCTTCCGGTTCGCCATGCCCGAGCTGCCGGACATGATCTACACCGAGTACCTCACCGGTGCCGTCTACCTCGACGGCCGGCACGAGGTGGCCACACACCTCGCCGCCCTGGACCACATGGCGGCCCAGGCGGCGACGGCGAAACGCACGAAGGACGTCCTCCGGGACTTCCGCAAGGAGCTGTGAATGGAACGCATTTACAACGGCATGCCGGCCGCGGACCTCGGCACCGAGGGCTGGCACAAGCCGTGGAGCGGCGGCAACGGCGGCAACTGCGTCGAGGCCATGAGGCTCAAGGACGGCCGGATAGCGGTACGGCACTCGGCCCACCCGGACGGCCCCGCCCTCATCTACACCCCCGGTGAGATGGACGCGTTCATCGAGGGCGCCAAGGCGGGCGAAGCCGACTTCCTGCTCTCGCGGAGCCCGGCGTGACCGCGCCCGGCGCCGTGCCCGCGCACCGACCGCGGCGCCTCCAGGTCCACTCGCCGTCCCTGCCGGACGGCGAGCCCATCCCGGCGAACGGGGGTGTGGCCCGCACGCACTGACGCGGGCCGCCGGCCGGGAGCACAGTGAGGGAGGGGACACCCCGGGGGGGTCCCCTCCCTCGGCGTTCGCGGGGGTACGGGAGCCCAACACCGCCCCGCGGCGCGGCACATGAAATTCCAGAAATCATGAACCGTGGGTGTACGCACCGCTGCCTTCCGCGACGTATCGGCGTACGGTATGCCCCCGATGGCCCTCATCAGCCACTCGGGGAGGCCCGCGATGAGCGCATCTCCACTCCCGTCCCCCGGCGCCGCCGGGGCCGGCGCCGCGCGGGCGGTCCGCGTCGGGGTGCTGCTCCCCCGGCTGCCGGAGGAGCCCGGCGCCTGGCTCGCGGAGTGCGCGGCGTACGACTCCGCCGGCGCCGACGCGCTGTGGCTGGACGGCGGTCCCGACCCGGCGCACGACGTGCTGGCGCTCGCCGCCGCCGTGGCCGCCGCCACGAGCCGGGCGCAGCTCGTCGTCGGGCTGCCCGACAGCGTCCCGCAGGCCGCGCTGCTGGCCCGCACGCTGGCCACCGTCGTGCTGCTCAGCGGCGGCCGGCTCGCGCTCGCGGCCGGCTCCCGGCGGTGCGCAGAACTCGTCGCCGTCGCCCCCGCGGT
>NZ_JACBXC010000904.1 GCF_013870535.1 Streptomyces phytophilus
GCGAGGAAGCCGCGTCGTCCTGTTCCGGTCATGAGCGCTTTCCCTTTCCCGCGGTTGCGTACAGGTCGCCGAGGTAGTAGTCCTCGGCCTTGCCCGGCTCCGGCAGGGTGCCCATCTCGCCGAAGAGCCCGGCGAGTTCGTCGAACCAGCCGGCGACGGTGCCGTCCTCGGTGAGCTTCGTCAGCTCCGCGGACGTCAGGATGTCGACGTGCTCGGTGGCGCCGACGAGCTGCTCGGGGGGCAGGTCGAGGAACCGGGCGGTGAGCTTCTCCGACTCCTCGGGGTGGGCCGCGATCCAGTCGCCCGCCGCCTTCAGCACCCCGGTGACCTCGCGGGCCAGTCCGGGGTCGTCCTCGGCGAACCCGGGCCGGGTCACGAAGACGTTGGGGAAGGTCTGGTCGGGGTGGAAGTCGGTCGTGGAGCTGACCTCCACCAGGTCCGGGACCTTCTCCTCGATGGTGTCGACGAGGGGGTACCAGATGGCGGCGGCGTCGACCTGGCCCGAGGAGAACGCCGTGACGACGGTGGAGGGGTCCATGCGGACCTTCTCGACGTCGTCCGGCTCCAGACCGGCTTCGCGCAGCGCGAGGTCGAGGATCATCTCGCCGGACGTGCCCTCGGGGACGGCCACCTTCCTGCCCCGGAGGTCGCCGGGTTCCGTGATGCCGGTGTCCGGCCGGGCGATGACGCGGTCGGCGTGGCCGAGCATGTTGACGGCGACGATGGACGCCCGGCCGGACGCCGGCATCCACAGCGCGCCGGGACCGAGGTAGCCGAAGTCGAGGTCGCCGCCTTCGAGCGCCTGCACCTGAAGCGGCCCGTTGGTGAACACCTTCAGCTCCGGCTCGATGCCGGCGGCGTCCCACAGGCCCTGCTCCTCGGCGACGGCCAGCGCGGCGGAGCCGCTGTAGTCGGCGATGTAGCCGAACCGCACGGACCGGTCCCCGCCGGCGGCGGCGGAGTCGTCGCCGCAGCCGCTCGCGGCGGGGAGCAGCACGAGGGCCAGCAGCAGGCCGGTCAGCCTCCGGCGCGGTGGGCGGGGTCGGTTCACGGCACGGCTCCTTCGGGTGCGGCGGGCTGGTGGTGGACGGCGCTCCACACCCGGGCGCGCAGTTCGGCGAAGCCCGGTGAGAGCCGGTGCTCCTCGGTGCGCGGGTAGGGCAGGTCCACGTCGATGACGCTGTGGATGCGGCCGGGGCGTGCGGCCATGACGACGACGCGGCCCGCGAGGTACACGGCCTCGTCGACGTCGTGGGTGATGAACATGACCGTCCGGCGGTCCCGGCTCCACGTGTCGAGCAGGGCGTCCTGCATCCGTACCCGGGTCAGGGAGTCGAGCGCGCCGAACGGCTCGTCCATGAGCAGGATCTTCGGGTCGACGGCGTACGCGCGGGCGATGGCGCAGCGCTGCTTCATGCCGCCGGACAGCGTCTTGGGCAGCGCGTCGGCGAAGTCGGTGAGGCCGACGAGGTCGATCACCGCGCGGGCCCGGCTGCGCCGCCGCGCCCTGGGCACGCCGGCGACCTTCAGCCCGTACTCGACGTTGGCGGCGACGGTCATCCAGGGGAACAGCGCGTACTGCTGGAAGATGACGCCGCGTTCGGGACCCGGCCCGCGGACGGGCTCGGTGTCGACGGTGACTTCGCCGCCGGTGGGTTCGAGCAGTCCCGCCGCGATGCCGAGCAGCGTGGACTTGCCGCAGCCCGAGGGGCCGACGACGGTGACGAACTCGCCGTCGGCGATGTCCAGACTCACCCGGTCCAGGGCCGTCAGGCCGCCGTTCTTCGTGGCGAAGTGGCGTGTCACCTCGCGGAAGCCGATGGTGGGCATGGCTATCTCCGTTCCTGCCACTGCGTCAGCCGTCGCTCGGCGGTCAGCAGCAGCCGGTCCATGGCGAGGCCGATGGTGCCGATGGCGACGAGCTGGACGAAGATCGTCGTGAGGTCGTTGTAGAGCTGCGCCTGCTGCATGCGGAAGCCCAGCCCGCCCTGGGCGGCGATCAGCTCCGCGGCCACCACCGTGGCCCACGAGGCGCCGAGGCCGACGCGCATGCCGACGAGGATGAACGGGGTCGAGGCCGGGACCACGACGCCGAGGAAGACCTGCCGGTCGCGGGCGCCGAGCACGCGGGCGGCGTTGACGAGGGTGGCGTCGACGGCGACGACGCCCTGGAAGGTCGAGACGACCGACGTCAGGAACGCCGCGAGGAAGATGACGAAGACCTTCGGCTTCTCGTCGATGCCCATCAGCACGATCGCCAGCGGGATGATCGCCAGCGGCGGCACCATGCGGAAGAACTGCAGCCAGGGCTCGACCAGCCGGCGCACCACCGGGTACCAGCCCAGCACGAAGCCGACGGGGACGGCGAGCGCGGTCCCGAGTACGAACCCGGTGAGCACCCGGCGCAGGCTCGCCCAGGCGTCTTCGGGGAGCGTCCCGTCCGCGAGGAGCGTGCCGGCGCGGCGGGCGACCGGCACCGGGCCGGGGAAGTCGTCG
>NZ_JACBXC010000905.1 GCF_013870535.1 Streptomyces phytophilus
CGGCCCCGGTGGCGGCGGGCGCCGAAGGAGCCGGCCGGGCCGCGCGGGGTGTACCTGGACGGCGGCTTCGGCGTCGGCAAGACGCACCTGCTGGCCTCGCTCTGGCACGCCACCGAGGCGGCGCCCGAGCGCAAGGGCTTCTGCACCTTCGTGGAGCTGACGAACCTGGTGGGCGCACTGGGATTCCAGCAGACGGTACGCACCCTCGGCAGCCACCGGCTGCTGTGCATCGACGAGTTCGAGCTCGACGACCCCGGCGACACGGTGCTGGTCTCCAGCCTCCTCGGCAAGCTCGTCGAGTCCGGCGTCGCGCTGGCCGCCACCTCCAACACCCTGCCGGACAGGCTGGGCGAGGGCCGCTTCGCCGCCGCCGACTTCCTGCGCGAGATACAGGGCCTGGCGGCCCGCTTCCGCCCCCTGCGCATCGACGGCGACGACTACCGCCACCGCGGTCTGCCCTCCCCCGCCGGCTACGCCCTCACTGGCGGGGGTACCCCCACCTCCGCCCCGCTGACCGACGCGGCCGTCGACCGCGCCGCCCGCACCGTCCCCGGCGCCACCCTCGACGCCTTCCCCGACCTCCTCGGCCACCTCGCGCGCGTGCACCCCAGCCGCTACGGCGCGCTGACCGACGGCGTACGGACCGTCTGCCTGACCGGCGTGCGGCCGGTGGCCGACGAGGCGACGGCGCTGCGGCTCGTGGTGCTCGCGGACCGGCTGTACGACCGCGAGATATCCGTGCTCGCCTCCGGCGTGCCGTTCGACCGGCTCTTCGGCGCGGACATGCTCGCCGGCGGGTACCGCAAGAAGTACTTTCGCGCGATATCCCGGCTCACTGCGCTGGCCCGCGACGCCCGCGGTGACGTGGACGAACGGGACACCCCGGGCGACTCCGCGGCGGACGGCGGCACCGGCGGACCACTGCCACCACAGGACTAGACCCTTCACACACCCGTCACCTGGTTCACTTTCAGTTCACCGGGTGGTACACACGGTCTGGTCACCGTTTTCCTGTCCGTCAGCAGGGAGTTGGTCTTTCCGCATGGCTGCAACACGACGTCAGGTTCTTGCTCGTACCGGCGCGCTGGGCGCCGGCATCGCCTTCACCGGAAGCGTCTCCGAGCTGTATGCCGGCACCGCCGAGGCACACGCCCCGCGGGGCGCCGGCTACGGCCCGCTCGTCCCCGACCCCAACGGCCTCCTGGACCTCCCGAAGGGCTTCGAGTACCGGGTGCTGTCCCGCGAGGGCGACCAGTTGCTCTCCGGCGAGGGCGCCGTACCCAGCAACCACGACGGCATGGCCGCCTTCCGCGCCCGCGCCGGCGGTGCTGATGTACGGCTCGTCCGCAACCACGAGAACCGCCCCACCGCGACCCACCGCGTCCCCGCCATCGACGGCCTGACGTACGACCCGATGGGCATGGGCGGTTGCACCGTGCTGGAGGTCGACCGGCACGGCAGGCTGGAGGGCGAGCGGGTCGGCATCGCCGGCACCGCGGTCAACTGCGCCGGCGGGCCCAGCCTCTGGGGCACCTGGCTGACCTGCGAGGAGACCGAGGACAAGGCCGGCACCAGCGGGTACACCAAGGACCACGGCTTCATCTTCGAGATCGACCCGGCCGATCCGCACAAGAGCGGCGCCGTCCCGCTCACCGCGATGGGCCGCTTCCAGCACGAGGCCGTCGCCTTCGACCCGTCCAACGGCGTCGTCTACGAGACGGAGGACGCCTTCGAGCACCCCTTCGGGCTGTTCTACCGCTTCCTGCCGGAGAAGCCCAAGGGCGGCCTCGGCTCCCTGCGGGCCGGCGGCGAGCTGCAGGCCATGCGGGTGCCGGACGTGCCCGACCTGTCGGTGGTCGAGGAGATCGGCACCACGTTCGACAACGTCGAGTGGATCGAGGTGCCCGACCCGCTGGCGGCCGAGACCCCGATCCGCCACCAGGACTTCGGGCGCGCCATGTCGCACGCGCAGAAGCTGGAGGGCTGCTACTGGGGCGGCAACTCGGTGTACTTCGTCTCCAGCTTCGCCCAGTCCTCCGAGGGCTCCGGCGCCGACCACTTCGGCCAGGTGTGGCGCTACACCCCGCGGACCAACGAGCTGAAGCTCGTCGTCCGCTTCGGCCCGGACCACGGCGTGGACACCCCCGGGGAGTCCCCGGACAACATCTGCCTGTCGCCCTCGGGCGGCCTGTTCCTCTGCGAGGACGGCGGCGGCGAGCAGCACGTGTACGGCGTCTCGCGGCGCGGCGAGGTCTTCGCGGTGGCGCGCAACCGGCAGAACACGGGCACCGCGGAGGACCCGGAGTACGGCGAGTTCGCCGGCGTCACGTTCTCGCCGAACGGCCGGACGATGTACGTGAACTGCTACGCGCCCGGCACCACGTTCGCCATCACCGGCCCCTGGCGGTAGCCCGCCGGGCCCGCAGGCACCGAACGGCACCGAACGGCAGGGCACGGCACGGCGCGCGGCGCCGGCCCGGCGGAGGATCCGGTT
>NZ_JACBXC010000906.1 GCF_013870535.1 Streptomyces phytophilus
GCGCACCGCGTCGGCGCCGATGACGACCCGGCGCGGCCCGAAGCGGTCGGCGACCACTCCCCCGCCGAGCATGAGCACCGCGCGCGGCACCGAGCCCACGGCCATCACCACCCCGGTCTCCGCGGGGCCCGCGGCGCGCTGCGCGGCCCAGCCGAGGGCGAGGAAGAACACGCCGTCGCCGAGTACGGAGAGGGCGTACGCGGCGAGCCACCGCAGGACGGCGGCGTCGCGGTACGCGGGCACGGGCGCGGGCCCCCGGCTCAGGGGCGGAAGGGGAAGCCGTAGAGGTGCAGGGCGACGGTCTCGCGCCCCGCGGAGCCCTCGGCCCCTTCCGCCCCGGCGTCGTCCGCCCCGGCCTCCGCCGCCGCCTCGGCCCGCTCCCGCCACCTGCGGACGAACGCGCCCATCTCCTCCGCCAGCTCCTGCAGTTCGCCGGCGGTCAGCCGCAGGGTGTACTCCGAGGTGAACGCCGCCCGCGTCCACTCCCGCCCCCACCCGGCCTGCTGGTCCAGGTAGTTGAGGTAGGTGCGGGTCCTGGTGGCCAGCAGCTCGCGGGTGACGCCCGTCAGCGCCGCGGTGCCCTCCGGGGTGTCGTCGAAGTCCGCGGACCGGAAGCTGAACGACCGCTGTGCCGAGACCCGCCACCAGCGCTCGCGCCCGTCCCGCCCCTGCTCGGCCGCCTCCTCGATGAAGCCGTGCTCGGCGAGCTTGCGCAGGTGGTAACTGACCAGCGACACCGCCTCGTCGGCCTGCTCCGCGAGGTGCGACGCGGTCGCGGTACGGGCCGCGGTGAGCAGCCGGTACAGCTCGATGCGCAGCGGGTGGGTGAACGCCTTCAGCTGCTCCAGCTCGGTGATCCGCTCCGGTTCTCGGCCCATGCGGGGACCGTAGATAGGAAAGAACTATTGCGCAATACTTCTTTCGCAATCTGCGGCGGCGGGCCTACGCACGGGCCTCTTCCCCGCTCTCCCCGTCGCCGTCGGCGCCGGAGGCGGTGTCGATCCGGTAGCCGACGCCCGGCACCGTGGCGATCAGCCAGGGCCGGCCGAGCCGCTTGCGGAGCGCCGAGACGGTGATGCGCACGGCGTTGGTGAACGGGTCGGCGTTGGCGTCCCAGGCCCGTTCCAGCAGCTCCTCCGCGCTGATCACGCCGCCCTCCGCGGCGACGAGGACGTCGAGCACGGCGAACTGCTTCCGGGTCAGCGCGACGTACCTGCCGTCCCGGTAGACCTCGCGGCGGAACGGGTCGAGCCGCAGCCCCGCGATCTCCCGCACGGGCGGCCGGATGTGGGCGCGCCGGCGGTCGAGCGCGCGCAGCCGCAGCGCCAGCTCGCGGATGTCGAAGGGCTTGGTGAGGTAGTCGTCGGCGCCGAGCCCGAAGCCGGTGGCCTTGTCGTCGAGCCGGTCGGCCGCGGTGAGCATGAGGATCGGCATGCCGCTGCCGGAGTCGACGATGCGGCGGGCGATCTCGTCGCCGGAGGGTCCGGGGACGTCGCGGTCCAGGACGGCGATGTCGTACGAGTTCACGCTCAGCAGTTCCAGGGCGGTGTCCCCGTCGCCCGCGATGTCGCCCGCGATCGCCTCCAGGCGGAGGCCGTCGCGGATGGCCTCCGCCATAAAGGGCTCGTCTTCGACGATCAGCACGCGCATACGCCGATGTTACGAGCCGGTGCATATCGTCCGTGTATAGAAAACCGCATACGTACCGGTAACGCCCCGCCGCCTTCACTGGCGGAATGACTCGAACCCGGCGATCGGCGCGGCGCACGGCCCGGCGGATCCGCACACTTCTGGGCGTCGGCCTGACCGGCCTCGTCGTGGTGGTCGTCGCGCCTCTCGGCTACCGGTCGATGCAGACGTCGTCCGACCCCGCCGCCTCGGCCGCCCCTGCCTCCTCGGCCACCCCTGCCTCCCCGCGCCCGTCGGCACCGGCACCCTCGGAATCCGCGCGGCGCGACCACGGCGGACCGGTCGGGGAGGCGGACGGTGTCGTCCCCGAGGGCACGACGGTTTTCGACGACGCGATTCCGGCCGTGGCGGAACTCGACGACCCTTTTCTCACGGCGCTGCGCGAGGCGGCGACGGATGCCGCGCCCTACGGAGTGGAATTCCGGGTCAATAGCGGCTGGCGTTCTCCCGCGTACCAGGACCGGCTTCTCCGCGAGGCCGTCGGGAAATACGGGTCGGAAGCAGAGGCCGCCAGGTGGGTGGCCACTGCGGAGACGTCCCCGCACGTGTCGGGCGGCGCGGTCGACATCGGCGAAGCCGACGCGCAGATGTGGCTCTTCGAGCACGGCGCGGCATACGGCCTGTGCCCGGTCTACCGGAACGAGCCCTGGCACTACGAGCTGCGCCCCGAGGCCGCCGGCAGCCGCTGCCCGCCGATGTATGCCGACCCCACCGAGGACCCGAGGATGCAGAGTTGAACGAGCGAGTCCGTACGATGACGCAGCCGGCCCCGGCACACACCGCGGGCACCGCCGCCACTGCT
>NZ_JACBXC010000907.1 GCF_013870535.1 Streptomyces phytophilus
CGGCAGTAGTTACTGTGCGGCCGGCGGGGTCGCCGACACCGGCGGCCAGGACGACGATCTCGTCGTCGAGCATGAACCACGACTTGGTGGCGGTCGCGTTGCGGTAGACGACGAAGTCGTCCGGGAGGACGTCGCGTTCGGCGTACGCGACGTCGTCGGACTGCACCATCGCGGCGGTGCCGTACGCGCCGAGGACGGCACCGCCGGAGTGGTGGTTGGTGCCGCGCGGGAAGTAGACGTACTTGTTCTGCGACTCGGAGGACGACGTGAAGTTCAGCGGGTGGCCCGGGTTGTCGTACCAGAGCTTGCCGTCGTACAGCTCCGGTACGGTCCCGCGCCGCTCGGCGGGCGCGGTGGCGCCGGCGAGGCCGTAGGGGGAGACGACGGTGTAGTAGTCGACGCCGTACGCGCGCGTCTGGTCCTGCCCGGAGAGGTACAGGTAGTACGCGCCGTCGCCCTGGAACCAGGGCATCAGGTTCTCGCCGCTCATGTACTCGTACTTGCTGATGCGGTCCGAGCTGCGCGCCAGCGCGAACGCGAAGCCGGGGCGGCGGTGGACGTGCTTGTCCATGGCGTTGAACGCGACGCTGCGCGCGGGCGGGTTGAGGTCGGCGGGCGGGACGGCGTCGTCGCCGACGATGTCGGCGTAGCGCACGACGCTGACGGGCGAGACGAAGCCGGCGGGGTCGAGGGCGGCGCGCGAGGTGGCCCGGATGTGCTTGACGTAGCTCTTGAGCGCGGTCGCCTCGGCGCCGGCCGTGTAGTCGGCGAGGTCGACGACGGCCTCGACGACTGCGGCGACGTCCGTGTAGCCGGAGGTCGTGCGGACGACGGCGCGGCCCTTGACGATCTCCATCATCCAGCCCTCGAAGATCAGCGGCGCGAAGCCGTCGCGCACCCAGCGCTGCACGACGGGCACGAGCGCGTCGGTGTTCGCGAAGCCCGTGCCGTCGAGGATCTTGAGCGTCTGGACGACGCGGGTGAGCAGCCCCTTGCCGTACGAGCCGGTGTACGCGACGGAGTGGTGCTGGATGAACGAGCCGTCGGCGTAGTAGCCGTCGGTGTTGCCGTGGCGGATGTCGTACGGGTCGATGGTGGCGAAGACGGTGAGCTGGTCTTCGAGGGCCTTGGCGATACGCGCCTCGCCGCCGCCCTCCTGGGCGGCGGCGAGCAGGGCGCCCTGGATGATGCGGTTGGTGGTGATGTCGGCGAGGTTGGCGCCGGTGTGGAAGCGGGAGTCGAGGTCGGCGTCGCCGTCCTTGCCGTTGCGGAGGTACGCGTCCATGGAGGCGACGTACGTCGTGAGCAGCCCGGCGGGGACGGCGTCCGGGACGTCGGCGAGGAGCGCGAAGGTCTTGCCGACGTGGGTGGAGATGGCGATCTCCCAGTTGTGCCAGTTGCCGTAGTAACCCCGTGCCTGGTCGCCGTAGTAGTGCTCACCTCCGCCGGCAAGGCCGCCGCGCTGGACCTGTGCCTGCATCTCGTGCGCCTCGACCGCGGCTCCGCGGTCGCCAACGCCGTCGCCCGCCGCCTGGTCGTGCCGCCGCACCGGGACGGCGGGCAGGCCCAGTTCGTCACGGCCCCCGTGCCCGCCACGGACGACCGGCCGCTCGCCGCGCTCTTCTGCTGGGCCCTGGAGCGCATCGACCGGCCGCTGACCGTGACAGACCTCGCCCGGCACGCGGGGATGAGCTCGCGCAACCTGACCCGCCACTTCAGGACCGCGACCGGTGCCACCCCGCTGCAGTGGCTGCTGACCCAGCGGATCCGGCGCGCCCAGGAGCTGCTGGAGACCACGGACCGCGGCGTCGACGCGATCGCGGAGGCCACCGGCATGGGCACCGCCGCGACGCTCCGCCGCCACTTCCACCGCGCGGTCGGCGTGCCCCCGGCCGCGTACCGCCGCACCTTCCGCGCGGTGCACGGGGAGCCGGGCGCTTGACCCTCACGCGGCGTGATGCCGCATTCTCGGGGGCGTGGCAGAGCAACTGACCGTGGGGCGCGTGGCCGAGCTGGCGGGCGTGAGCGTGCGCACGCTGCACCACTACGACGAGATCGGCCTCGTCCGGCCGTCCGCCCGCACGGCGGCCGGCTACCGGGCGTACGCGGCGGCCGACGTGGAGCGGCTGCGGGAGGTGCTCGGGTACCGGCGGCTGGGGTTCGGGCTGCGCGAGATCGCGGAGCTGGTCGACGACCCGGCCACCGACGCGGTCGCGCACCTGCGCAGGCTGCGCGGGCTGCTGCTGGCGCAGCGCGAGCGGGCCGCCGCCATGGTGACGGCCCTCGACAGGGAACTGGAGGCGCGGGCGATGGGCATCAGGACCACCTCGGAGGAGCAGCTGAAGGTGATAGGGCCGCAGTTGTACGAGGTCATCGGCTCCGCGTACCCGGCGACACGGCGCACGGAACCGCGGATCGCCGCGCGGATCCGGGACGCGCTCGGGGACGCCCGTACGGTGCTGAACGTCGGCGCCGGCACCGGCTCGTACG
>NZ_JACBXC010000908.1 GCF_013870535.1 Streptomyces phytophilus
GGCGGGGCGGCTGCGGGCGTGCGCACGGCGCGCGGACGGCGCGGGGAACCCGGTGCGCCGGGCCGTAGGGTCGTCGGCATGGACTTGACGCTCGATGCCGCACGGCTCACCGCCCAGCTCGTCGACACCGCCTCCGTCAGCGGCGAGGAGAAGCAGCTCGCCGACTCCGTCGAGACCGCGCTGCGGCGCCTCGGCCACCTGGAGGTCGACCGCGACGGCGACGCCGTCGTCGCCCGGACCCGGCTGGGCCGCGCCGAGCGCGTCGTGCTCGCCGGGCACCTCGACACCGTGCCCATCGCCGGCAACGTACCCTCGCGCCTCGACGGCACGTACGAGGACGGCGTCCTGTGGGGCTGCGGCACCTCCGACATGAAGGCCGGCGTCGCCGTCCAACTGCGCATCGCCGCCACCGTGCCCGCGCCCAACCGCGACCTCACGTTCGTCTTCTACGACAACGAGGAGGTCGACGCCTCCCGCAACGGCCTGCGCCGGCTCGCCGAGCACCACCCCGACTGGCTCGCAGGCGACTTCGCCGTGCTGCTGGAGCCGTCCGACGGCGAGATCGAGGGCGGCTGCCAGGGGACGCTGCGCGTCGTCCTCCGTACAGAGGGCGAACGCGCGCACTCCGCGCGCAGCTGGCTCGGCGCCAACGCCATCCACGCCGCCGCCCCCGCGCTGGCCCGGCTCGCGGCGTACGAACCGCGGCACGCCGTCATCGACGGCCTGGAGTACCGCGAGGGCCTCAACGCCGTCCGCGTCTCCGGCGGCGTCGCCGGCAACGTCGTGCCCGACGTCTGCGAGGTCACCGTCAACTTCCGCTACGCCCCGGACCGCTCGGAGGAGCAGGCGATCGCCTTCGTACGGGAGTACTTCGACGGCTGCGGCGTCGCCGGGATCACGGTGGCGGACAGCTCCCCGGGCGCGCTGCCGGGCCTGGCCCACCCCGCGGCCGCCGCGTTCACCGCCGCGGTCGGCGGCACCCCGCGGCCGAAGTACGGCTGGACGGACGTCGCCCGCTTCACGGCGCTCGGCGTGCCCGCGGTGAACTACGGACCCGGCGACCCGAACTACGCGCACAAGCGCGACGAGCACGTGCACACGGCCCGTATCCACCACTGCGAGGAGCGGCTGCGGGCCTGGCTCACCGCGTGAGCGCGGGCCGCGTCACCGGCTGTTCCGCCGTGGTTCCTGCCGGGGTTCACATGCCTTCGGGCGGCTTCGCCTAGCCTGGGCCCGGAGATCGTCGTACGGGAGGCTTCGTACGGGGAGAGTCTTACGGGAACACGAGGAACACGACGAAGGGAGCCGCCCGTGGCCAACCGCGAGGAGTTCGAGGAGCAGCGGCTCGGCCCCGTCATCCGCCGCCGCAGCCGCATCCAGAGCGGGACGATGGACCAGCACCTGCTGGACACCCGGGAGCGGGCCGCCGAGTACGTGCACGAGGACCCGTGGCGGGTGCTGCGGATGCAGGCGGAGTTCGTCGAGGGGTTCGGCGCGCTCGCCGAGGTGGGGCCGGCGATCAGCGTCTTCGGCTCGGCCCGTACGGCACCCGACAGCGAGGAGTACGCGCGGGGCGTCGCGATCGGCAAGGGGCTGGTGGACGCCGGCTTCGGGGTGATCACCGGCGGCGGGCCCGGCGTGATGGAGGCGGCGAACAAGGGCGCCCTGGAGGCCGGCGGGCTGTCCGTGGGGCTGGGCATCGAGCTGCCCTTCGAGCAGGGGCTCAACAGGTATGTCGACCTGGGCGTGAACTTCCGCTACTTCTTCGTGCGCAAGACGTGTTTCGTGAAGTACTCCCAGGGCTTCGTGGTGCTGCCCGGCGGCTTCGGCACGATGGACGAGCTGTTCGAGGCGCTGACCCTGGTGCAGACGAAGAAGGTGACCCGGTTCCCGATCGTCCTCTTCGGCAGCGAGTACTGGGGCGGGCTCGTCGACTGGCTGCGCAAGACGGTCGTGGAGGGCGGCAAGGCCGCGGAGCGGGACCTCGACCTGTTCCACATCACGGACGACGTCTCCGAGGCCGTGGGGCTGGTCACGAAGGAGACGCCGTAGGACCCGTACGGGCCCCTGCGGTACGGCGGAACGCTAGGCGAGCCCGCGGCGGGCGACCGCCGGCGGGCGGTGGCCGGCGATGGCGGCCACCATGTCCAGCACCTGCCGGGTCTCGGCCACCTCGTGCACCCGGTACACCTGCGCCCCCAGCCACGCCGAGACCGCCGTGGTGGCGAGCGTGCCGACCAGCCGCTCCTTGACCGGCTTGTCCAGCGTCTCGCCGACGAAGTCCTTGTTCGACAGCGAGACGAGCACGGGCCAGCCCGCCGCCGTCATCTCGCCGAGCCGGCGGGTGGCCTCCAGCGAGTGCCGGGTGTTCTTGCCGAAGTCGTGCCCGGGGTCGATCAGGATCCCGTCGCGGCGTACGCCCAGCTCCGCGGCCCGCTCCGCGAGCCCCAGGGTGACCCGCAGGATGTCGGCCACCACGTCGTCGTACGC
>NZ_JACBXC010000909.1 GCF_013870535.1 Streptomyces phytophilus
GCGGCGAGGAAGCGCCACATGAGCAGGGTGTCGGCGGCGGCCTCGCGGGTGCCCAGCTCGGCGCCGATGAAGCCGGAGCTCCAGAAGGCGACGAGACCGCCGGATATGGCCGTGACACCCATGCTGACCTCCTGGATTAAACCGATCGGTTTACTCGATCTGGCCAGTGTACTAAACAGGTCGGTATACTCGCGAAGGGAGGTGGTCGCAGATGGCGGCACAGACAGCGGTGCAGCCGCGGCTCACGCCCGCGGCGCGGAAGATCCTGGACGCCGCGGAGACGCTCTTCTACAACCGCGGCATCACCGCCGTCGGCGTGGACCTCATCGCCCGCCGGGCGGGCGTGACGAAGAAGACGATCTACGACCGCTACGGCTCCAAGGACGCCCTCGTCGCCGCCTACCTGCGCCGGCGCGACGAGCGCTGGCGTACCTGGCTGCCCGCCGAGGTCGAGCGCACCGCCGCGGGCGGCACCGCCTGCGACCGGATCCTCGCCACCTTCGACGCGCTCGGCACCTGGATGGGCGGGCAGTCCCCGCGCGGGTGCAGCTTCGTCAACGCCGCCGCCGAACTGCCCGACCCCGGGCACGCCGGGCGCCAGGTCATCGCCGACCAGAAGCACTGGCTGCGCGGCTATCTGCGCGAGCTGTGCGAGCGGGCCGGCGCCGCCGACCCCGGGCTGCTCGCCGACGAGCTGCTGCTGATCCACGAGGGCGCCACCGTGCTCTACGGGCTGTCCGCCGTGCCCGACCCCGTCACCGTCTCCCGGCGCTTCGCCGAGGCCGCGCTGCTGCGCGCCGGCTGCACCGCCTGAGCCGTACGCGCCGTCCGGGGCCGACGCCCGTACGCCGCAGGGCCTCCACCCGCGTACGCCGCCCAACTCCCGGTGGCGGCGCGGAAGTCGTGCCGCCGCACCCATTGACGAACCCTCTGTGCCGCTCTACTTTCAGCGCGTCGTACTTCGTACGTCATATATGAGACGCGATACCTGAGATATCCAAGGGCGCCCATGACCTTCGCTCCAGGCCCGATCCCCTCCCGCACGCAGTACGTGCAGGACGCGATCAAACACGCCATCCTCACCGGCAAGCTCACCCCGGGACAGCCGCTCGTCGAGGCCGACCTCGCCGCGCAGTTCGGGGTCTCCAAGACGCCGGTGCGCGAGGCGCTCAAGACGCTGGCCGGCTCCGGGCTGGTGGTGATGAGCCAGTACAAGGGCGTCACCGTGCGCACCGTGGACGCCGCCATGGCCCGCGAGGTCTACGACGTGCGCCTGCTGCTCGAACCCGAGGCGCTGCGCCGCACCGTCGCGCTCGACGCCTCGCTGCGGGCCGCGGAAGAGGCCCTGGCGCGCGCCGAGTCCGCGCCCGACGCCGCCGACCGCAGCCTCGCCAACCGCGACTTCCACCGCGCCCTGTACCTGCCCTGCGGCAACCCGCTGCTCAGCCGCATGCTCGACGACCTGCGCGACCAGGCCGCGCTGGTCTCCACCGTCGCCTGGTCCGCCAACCCCTCCTGGGAGCACGAGGCCGGCGAGCACCGGGAGATCCTCCGGCTCGCCGCCGCCGGGGACGCGCGGGCGGCGGGCGCCGCGCTGCACGACCACATCGCCTCGTTCCTCGCACGCGCGTTCCCCGCATGACCGCGGCCCCATCCGCCGCCCCGACCGCGGCCCCATCCGCCGCCCCGACCGCCGACGCCGCCCCCGACAGGAAGGCCGGCTCCATGGACCACCTCAGGCCCGCGCTCGCCGAGGCCGTCGCCATCCCCGTCACGCCCTTCGACGCGGCCGGCGCCCTCGACGAGGACGCGTACCGCGCGCTGCTGCGCCGCCTCCTCGACGGCGGCGTACGGACCGTTACCCCCAACGGCAACACCGGCGAGTACTACTCCCTCGGCCCCGGCGAGCGCCGCCGCGTCACCGAGCTGACCGTCGCCGAGGTCCGCGGCGAGGCCGCCGTCATCGTCGGCGTCGGACACGACCTGCCCACCGCCGTCGAGGCCGCCCGGCACGCGGGGGAGACGGGCGCCGAGATGGTGATGGTGCACCAGCCCGTGCACCCGTACGTCTCGCAGAGCGGCTGGGTCGACTACCACCGCGCCATCGCCGAGGCCGTGCCCGGCCTCGGCGTCGTGCCGTACATCCGCAGCGACCGGCTCGACGGCGCCCGGCTGGCCCGGCTCGGCGAGCTGTGCCCGAACGTCGTCGGCGTCAAGTACTCCGTCCCGGACGCCGCCCGCTTCGCCGCCTTCGCGCGGGACGCCGGGGCGGAGCGGTTCGCCTGGGTCGCCGGGCTCGCCGAGCTGTACGCGCCCGCCTACTGGGCCTGCGGCGCCACCGGCTTCACCTCCGGCCTGGTCAACGTCGCGCCCAAGCTGTCGCTCACGATGCTGGAGGCGCTGCGCGCCGCCGACTACCCCGCGGCCATGCGCGTCTGGGAGCAGATCCGCCCCTTCGAGGACCTGCGCGCCGCCGACGCCTCCGCCG
>NZ_JACBXC010000091.1 GCF_013870535.1 Streptomyces phytophilus
CACCGGCACGCCGGCGGACGCGGGCCACGACTTCTTCGGCGCGGGCGGCAACTCGCTGGACCTCATCCGGCTCATCGACGACATCGGCGACCGCCTCGGCGTGCTCCTCGACTTCGCGGACGTGTACGGGATCGGGTCCTTCGACGAACTGGCCGACCTGGTGCGGGCGGCCCGGGACGGGGCCGGCTGATGGCGCCTGAACGCCCCCGGCCCGTCGTCCGGGTGCCGGTGCCGCGCCCGGCGGCGGACCGCCGCCTGATCTGCTTCCCGCACGCCGGCGGGTCGGCGAACTTCTTCCGCGACTGGGCCGCCGGCCGGCCGGAGACCGAGGTGGCGGCCGTCCAGTACCCGGGCCGGGCGGACCGGCTCGACGAGCCGTGCCACGACGACCTCGGGCAGGCGGCGGACGAGGTCCTCGCCGCGGTGGGCCCCTTCCTCGACCGCCCGGTGGCCTTCCTCGGGCACAGCCTCGGCGCGATCGTCGCGTACGAAGTGGCCCGGCGCCTGGAGCGCATCGGCCTCGGCGTCGAGCGGCTCGTCGCCTCCTCCGCGCGGGCGCCGCACGACCCCGACCACGTGGCCGCCCAGGACCTCGCCTGGGACGACGACGCGGCGGCGCGGTCCCTGGCCTCCCTGGGCCACACCGACGCCGAGGTGCTGGCGGACCCCGCGGCCCGGTCGCTGGTACTGCCGTACCTGCGCGCCGACTTCGAGATGCTCCGGCGCTACCGCCATGTGCCGGGGGAGCGGCTCAGCTGCGACATCGTCGCCGTACACGGCTCCGAGGACGGCCACGTGAGCGCACGGCAGGCCGAGCGGTGGGCCGATCTCACCACCGGCGCCTTCCACCACGCCACCAGGCCCGGCGGGCACTTCTACCTGGTGCCCGCGCCGCCGCTGGACCTCTTCCTCGACACGCCGCCCGCCGACGCCGGGCGGAGCCGCCCGTGACCCCCGGGAGGGGAGACGCACATGCCCGATGAGCTGCGCATCGAAGCCGACGCGGACCTCGTACGCACCCTGCTGCGCGCGCAGGCGCCGCAGTGGGGCGGACTTCCGCTGGAGCGCGTCACGTCGGCCGGGGTGAACAACACCCTGTACCGGCTCGGCGACCGGCTGAGCATACGGCTGCCGCAGACGGAGTGGGCCGCCGGCCACATCCGCAAGGAGCACCGGTGGCTGCCCCGGCACGCGCCGCGGCTGCCGCTGGACATCCCCACGGCGGTGTTCACCGGCGCCGCGGGCGACGGCTTCCCCTGGCCCTGGCTGGTCTGCCGGTGGCTGGAGGGCGCGGACGCGGTGGCGTCGCCGGTGTCCGACGAGCGCGCCGCCGGGCGGGCGCTGGCCGGGTTCGTCGGTGCGCTGCAGGGCATCCCGACCGCCGGCGGGCCCCGGGCCGGCCTGCACAGCGGCCTTCGCGGCACTCCGCTGCCGGTACGGGACGGGGTGGTCCGGCGGGCGCTCGGCCACCTCGACGGCACGTTCGACACCGGGGCCGCCACCGCCCTGTGGGAGTCGGCCATCCGCGTGCCCGCGTGGCGGCGCGCGCCCGTGTGGGTGCACAGCGACATCCACCCGGGCAACGTGCTCGTACGCGACGGGGTGCCGGGCGCGGTGATCGACTGGGAGCTGCTCAGCGTCGGCGACCCGGCGCTCGACGTGATGGCCGCCTGGACGTTCCTGTCGTCCGCGGGGCGCGAGACCTTCCGGGAGGAACTGCCGGTGGACGACGACACCTGGGCGCGGGCCCGCGGCTGGGCGCTGTGCGTGGGCGTGATCGCCGCGGACTACTACGAGGGCAGCAACCCGGTGCTGGCCGGGTTCAGCCGGCAGGCGGCAACGGAGGCCATCGCCGACTTCGAGCGGGGCCGCTGACGCCGCAGCCCGCCGGCGCCCCCCGCCGCCGGTACGGTCACGGGCCCGGTCAGTTCACCGCGAGCGCCATCCGGGCCACCGCCTCGCGGACGCGGTCGGCGGAGGTGGCGAGATTGAAGCGTACGAACCCGCGGCCCGCCCGCCCGTAGAGCGGGCCGCGGCTCAGCGCGACCCGGCCCCGCTCCAGGAACGCGGCCGCCGGATCGTCGCCCAGGCCGAGCGCCCGGCAGTCCAGCCACGCCAGGTACGTGGCGTCCGGCGGCCGGTAGCCGATCCGCGGCAGCTCCCGGTTCAGCTCGTCGGCGAGCAGCTTGCGGTTCTCGTCCAGCCCGGCGAGCAGCTCGTCCAGCCACGGCTCGCCGTCGCTGAACGCCGCCACGCCGGCCATGACCCCGAAGATGCCCGCCGACACCCACAGTTCGGGCGGCAGCCGGTGCAGGTCCGCGGCCGCCCCGGGCGCGGCGACCAGCAGCGCCGCCTTCAGCCCGGCGACGTTCCACGCCTTCGACGCGGACACCGCGACGAACGACCGGTCCGCGGCCTCCGCGTCGAGCATGGCGAACGGGACGTGCACGACACCCGGGTAGGTCAGCGGGCCGTGCACCTCGTCCACGACGACCCGGACGCCGTACCGGTGGGCCAGCTCGGCGATCGCGTACAGGGTCTCGATGTCCGCGACGGTGCCGGTCGGGTTGTGCGGGTTGCACATGAGGTACGCCCTGGCCCCGGCCGCGAACGCGCCCTCCAGCCCGGTCAGATGGATCCGGCCGTCCACCATCGGGTTCTCGACGACGCACCGGCCGAGCGCCTGGAGGTGGCTGGGGAACGCCGGGTACGCCGGGGTGTCCAGCACGACCCGGTCGCCGGGCTCGGTGACCAGCCGGATCGACTCGGTGATCGCCTGCGTCACGTCGGACACCAGGGTGATGCAGGCGGGGTCGGGCCGCCACCCGTACCGGCGCGCGGCGAACCCGGCGAACGCGCCGGGCAGGTCCGCGTGGTACGCGTAGCCGGTGTCGCCGCGTTCGAGCGCGGCGGTCAGCGCGGCCCGGATCGGTGGCGCCAGCGGGGTGTCCGTTTCGGCAAGCCACATCGGCAGCACGTCCGGCGGGTATTCCCGCCACTTCAGGCTGCGCCGGGCGGCCAGTTCGGCCGCGCTGTAAGCCTGTAAGGGATTCGTCACGGCGTTACCCGGTCACACGGGAATTCATGCGCACACCAACCTCGCCCTTCGGTGGTCTTCGGCCCGGCAGGGGGCGGAGCCTCATTCGTCGGCGGTGCCGGCGCAAGTCCGCGCGAGGTCCCGGGTGATGGTCTCGACGAATTCGCGCGTGTACATACCCTCGGCGCAGCTCGCGTTGGCGACGGCCGGGCGGTCGCCGTAGAGGAAGAGCGCCAGCGCCAGACCGGGCTGGTGGAAATCCCGGCCGAACATGGGCAGGGATTCCCGCGTGAGCGGTACGCCGCCGAGGCGCGGCGCCGGGTCGTAGACCGCGGTGTTGACGTACCCGTATCCGGTCGGTTCCCGGTCGTACGCGTCGGGGAACCGGGCCCGGACGTACTCCTCGTGGCTGAACATGCTGTGCGAGATCGCTTCCAGGACTCCGGACCGGACCTTGGGCGCCAGCGATGGAACCGTATCCTCCGGGGTCACGGGAATCCGCAGCATCATGCGGTTCGAGAAGTATCCGATCAGTTTCTCCGTGCCGGGCCAGATGCGCCGTGAGGTGGCGAAGAGGAAACGCACGTCCCCGGAATGCCCGTGGGCCCGCAGGGTCACCGCGGTTGCGGCGAAGGCGAGCATGGTGGTCGTCACGCGCAGCCGCCGCGCGTACTGCTTCAGCCGGGCCGTGTCGTCGGCGGAGAGCTGGAGATCGTAGTTGACGATCGTGCCCCACGGCTCGCACGGGCCCAGCTCGGGCAGGTCGAGGCCGGGATAGGCGCCGAGTCCCCTGTTGTGCTCGTCCCACCAGGCGAGCGACGCCGCGCCGTCGTCGCCGGCGAACCAGGCGCGCTCGTCGAGGGCGAACCGCGTGGCGTCGGTGACCAGTTCGTCGAACGCGGACGCGGGCCGGTCGGCGAGCCCGTCGTACACCTCGGTGATGTCGTCGAACAGGGCCATGGCGCCGGCGTGGTCGAGGATGCTCTGCTCGATGGAGACACCGAACATGTCGTTCTCGGGGCGATGCAGGACGACCGCGCGCAGCAGCGGCCGTTCGAACGGCGAGAACATATCCTGCAGCCATGCGTACGCCTCGGCGTCCGCGGCGGCCGGATCTGCGCCGGCGGTCATTTCACGCAGCGGCCAGGTCGCCTCGCCGGGGGGAATGCAGCCGACCGTGTCGATCGAATCCGGAAAGAAATAGAGGCGCAGGCCGCTGTGCCTTCTGGCAACGAGGCGCAGCGCCTGCTCCATTCGCGGTACGTCGAGGCGCCCGGGGTACGAGTACGCCCATACATACGGATTCTTCCACCAGCGGTCGGGGCCCTGTAACAGTGCGAGCCGCTTCGTCTGGGTGGTGGTCGCCGGATACAGCCGCCCGTCCGTTCCGGGTTCGGCTTCGGTGCTCTCCGGCTGGGATGCGGCGTGCATACTCAACTCCTCCGGCTGGGGCATCGGTAAAGGGACGACGTCACTCCACTTATGACCTGACTCGACTCCTCCGTAGCACGCCTGAGGGCGGTGACCGACGAGGCCACCATACGAGCCCGCGGATATCTACGGAACCCTCCGGTAAGCGGGTGATGGACCGCCGAGGGATTTACCACCGGATCTCCACCCGTTGTTCGGATCGTCCCGTACGGCGCACGCAACGCCGTACGGGAGGTGGCACGGCGGTGCGAATCGCCGGGCCCGAATCCCCGTCAGTCCCGACCCGCGCCGGGATCGCCGTAGCGTACGACCTGCGTGGGAATGACGATGCGCAGCGGCGCGTCCCCGCCGGGGCCGGGATGCGGCTCGTGCAGGCGGCGCAGCAGCAGTTCCGCGGCCCGGCGGCCCAGCTCCCGCGGGTCGTACGCCACGATCAGCGGCACCCCGAGCACGTCGGCCAGTTCGAAGTCGTCGAAGCCCGCCAGGCTCGCGGCGCGGCCGAGCCGGCTGGTGGCGCGGTAGGCGCCGAGGGTGTTGCGGCTGTTGGCGCAGAAGAACGCGGTGGGGGGCCGGGGGAGTCCGAGCAGTTCCCGGGCGGCGTCCTCGGCGGCCGGGATGGTGCGCTGCCGCAGCCGCACATAGCGCTCGTCCAGCGGGACCCCCGCCTCCTCAAGCGCCACGCAGAAGCCGCGGAACCGTTCGGAGCCGGTCCAGACGGACGGCGGCAGGCCGAGGAACCCGAGCCGGGTGTGACCGGCCGCCAGGAGGCCGGCCGTCGCTTCGCGGGCGCCGCCGAAGTCGTCCACCAGCACGCAGTCCAGCGGCACGCCGGACGGGGGGCGGGCGCCCAGGACGATGGGCACCGAGCCGGGCTGCGCGGCGAGGTGGGAGTGGTCGTTGCCGGCGGGCACGACGATCATGCCGTCGACCCGGCGGGCGGTCAGCTCCTCCACGAGCCGCCGCTCCCGCTCGACGTCCTCGTCGGTGTTCGTGAGGACGACCTTCAGGCCGTGCCGCCCGACGCCCGCCTCCACGCCCAGCGCGAACTGGGAGTAGAAGGGGTTCGCGAGGTTCGTGACGACGAGCCCGATCAGCCCGCTGGTCCGCCCCAGCCGGAGGTTGCGGGCGGCCTCGTTGAGCCGGTAGCCGAGGGAGTCGACCGCGGCGAGCACGCGCTCGCGGGTCGCCTTGCTCACCCCGGGGTCGCCGTGCAGCACGCGGGAGACCGTCATGGGGCTGACCGACGCGTGCTCGGCGACGTCCCGCATCGTCGGGGGGCGGCGAGAAGGAGAGCCCTCGGTCACCGTCTTCTCCCCCGCTGCGTCACGTCGTTGCCTGCGCCGTTACCGAGCGGAACCACGCTAGCACCGAACCGCATCGCCCCAGGTCGCTGCCGGGCCAACCCCGTTGCCCGGGAATGGTATCGATATCTTCCGCCGGGATCTCCCCCGCGTACGTGCGGAATCCGCCGCCGCGGGGCGGGTGTCCCGGGTGCGGCGCACCCGGTCCGCGTCGTACCAGTTCAGAAGGGTGCGCCCCGGGCCGTGTCGACACACCCCCTTGACGGCGGTGGGCGGTGCCCCTACGGTCCAACCGCACGCCGAATGTTATCGATAACTTTCCGCGTTCCCCCGCCCCAACCGCCCGACGCTCCGCACCACTTGCCGCATTTCCGCAGTGCAGGACCGCGCGTTCAGCTCGTCAACCGTGACCGAACGACCGACAGGGGTTTGCCATGCCTGCAAGGAAAGCCATCGCCGGAATGTCCCGCCGCCGTCTCCTGCTGTCCACCGGCGGCATGCTGGGCGCCGGCGTGGTGAGCGCCTACGGCTCCGGCAACGCCTGGGCGGCGGCGCCGGGGGCGGCCGCCGCCGGGGAGGCCGGCCGCGACTACGTGAAGCTGGTGAACCCCTGGGTGGAGGCCGACCGGGGCCGGTTCTTCTTCTTCCAGTCGGCCAGCAACCCCTTCGGCCTGGTCAAGCTGCGCCCGGACACCAGCACCCACGCGACGTGGGGGACCGGCTACATGCGCAAGGAGAACCAGGTCAAGGGCTTCAGCCACCTCCACTGCTGGCAGATCTCCGGCGTCCAGGTGATGCCCACCTCGGGCGAGGAGGTGCCGAAGCTGGAGGGCGACACCGGCTGGCAGTCGCACGTCAACCACGACGTGGGCGAGGTGGCGGAACCCGGCTACCACCGGCTGCACCTGGACCGGTACGGCATCACCGCCGAGCTGACCTGCACCGACCGGGTCGGGCTGCACCGCTACACGTACGACGGCGCCGGCCCCGGCGAGATCGTCGTCAACCTCGGCGGGACGCTGGGCGAGGCGATCATGAAGGACGCCCGGATCACCAGGAAGAGCGATCGCGAGGTGGAGGGCTACGTCTTCCAGCACGGCACCAGCTATCCCGCGCACAGGAACCAGCTGTTCTTCAGCATCCGCTTCGACAGGGCCTTCGACTCCATGCACGGCTGGGCCGGCGGCGAACTCGCGGACGGCGGTGCGGCGGTCGACGAGGTCGAGGGCGAGGGCGCGGGCTTCTACGTCCGCTACGGCCGACTCGACGCGGGAGAGCAGGTGCAGGTGAAGGTCGCGCTGTCCTTCACGGGTGCGGCGGGCGCGCGGCGGAACCTGGAGACCGAGCTGCCGGGTTGGGACTTCGACGCCGTGAAGGCGGCGTCGCAGGGCCACTGGAACCGGCTGCTGGGCCGGATCGACGCCGAGGGCGGCAGCGAGCAGCAGCAGGTGAAGTTCTACACCGACCTGTTCCACGTCCTGTGCGGACGCAGCGTGATCAGCGATGCCGACGGCACGTACCTCGACAACACCTGGCAGCACCGCAAGGTCGGGAAGATCCCGTCGGACGCCGACGGCGTGCCCGAGTACGCGATGTACAACTACGACGCGCTCTGGCTGACGCAGTGGAACCTCAACACCGTCCTGGGACTGGCCTATCCGGAGATCTACTCCAGCGCCGTGCGGTCCCAGCTGCGGATGTACGAGGACGGCGGGCTGCTGCCGCGGGGCCCCGTGGCCGGCGACTACTCGTGGGTGATGACCGGATCGCCGGTGACGTCGTTCATCAGCGGCGCCTGGAACAAGGGCATCCGGGACTTCGACATCGACCTCGCGTACGAGGCCATGCTCGACGCCCACTCCCTGGGCGGCCTCTTCGAAGCCGGCTCGTTCGAGTACGGGCGCTGGGGGAGCTGCGGCGGTGCCCGCCACTACTTCGACCTCGGGTACGTACCGAACGAGGTGTGCAGCGGCCCGCTCGAAGGCGGTGCGGGGCAGACGCTGGAGTACGCGTTCCAGGACTGGACGCTGGGCCAGCTGGCGCGGCGGCTGGGCAAGTCCGGTCTCAACGTGGCGCAGTTCGCCGAGGTGTCGGTGTCGTCGCAGCGGAACGACTCGAATCTGGCGGGGGTGCGGGCCGTGGACGGCCGGCCGGCGCGCTCCAGTGTCACCGAGCCGGTGAACGTGGAGTGGGCGTCGACGGAGCGGAAGCCGTGGATCAGGCTGAGCTGGCCGGAGAAGAAGCGCGTGCACAAGGTGGTGCTCGGCGACCGCGCCGAGGGCGACTCGCGGGTGAACTCCGGCGTGCTGTCGTTCAGCGACGGCTCGTCGGTCGAGGTGGACGGCATCCCTGCCGGGGGCGGGAACAAGGTGGTGGCCTTCCGGCCCAGGCGGGTGAGCTGGGTCAGGTTCGAGGCGACCGGCGGCACCGGGGAGGACGTCGGGCTGGGCGACTTCGAGGTGTGGGACGACACCGACGCGGGGGAGTTCCTGATCGAGAGGTCCGGGAACTGGCGCAACCTGTACGACCGGTCCACCGGCTTCATCCGGCCGCGCGGCATGAACGGCCGCTGGCAGGACCCGTTCGACCCGCTGTCGCACGAGGACTTCGTCGAGGCGAACGCGTGGCAGGCCACCTGGTTCACCTCCCACGACGTCATCGCCCTGGCCAACAGGCTCGGCGGCCGGAAGGCGTACGCCGACAAGCTCAACTACGCCTTCGAGCAGTCCGCCGACGCGAACTTCATCGCCGAGTACGGCAAGGGCCACGTCAGCTACGGCAACCAGCCCGGCCTTCAGGTGGCGCACCTGTTCAACTACGTGGGGCACCCCTGGCTGACCCAGTACTGGGTGCGGCAGGTCAAGGAGAAGACCTACGGCGCGATCACGACGACCGACGGCTACGGCCACTTCGACGAGGACCAGGGCCAGATGGGGTCGATGAGCGCGCTGATGGCGATGGGGCTGTTCGAGGTGACGGGCGCGAGCCTGTCCCGGCCCGTCTACGACATCACGTCGCCGGTGTTCGACGCGGTCACCATCCGGCTGCACCCGGACTACTACCGCGGCCGCACCTTCCGGATCGTCACCCACGACAACTCCGCCGAGCACATGTACATCCAGCGCGCCACGCTCAACGGGCGGCGCCAGGACAACGCCTGGTTCCACCACGACCGGCTCGCCGCCGGCGGGACCCTGGAGCTGTGGATGGGCCCCGAGCCCAACAAGGACTGGGGCGTGGCGGAGCTGCCGCCCTCCAGGTCGGCCGAGGCGCCCGCGGTGCTCCACACCGACCGCGACACCGTACGCGTCGACTCCGGCGAGACCGGCGCGCTCACCCTGGCCGCACGCAACCTCACCTCCCGGCCCGTCGCCGCCACCTGGCGCGCCGCCACCCCCGCCGGCATCGAGGTCCGGCCCGCTCGCGGAAAGCTGACCGCACCGGGCGGGAAGACCGCCGAGCAGGACCTCACCCTGCGCGTCGCCGCCGACGTGCCGTCCGGGCTGTACCGCGTCGTGATCACCGGGGAAGCCGCCGACGGCACCGAACTGCCCGACGCCATCACGTACGTCAACGTCGCACCCGTGCTGACGATCGAGACCGTCCCGGAGCGGCTGATCCTGCTCCAGGACACCCCGTCGACCGTCCAGGTGCAGGTGAACAGCAACGACGTCGACCGGGCGCACTCCACCGACATCGGCGTGCAGGCGCCGGAGGGCTGGACCGTCGAGCCCGCGACCCGGTCGGTCGACGTGCCCGCCGGCGGCCGGACCACGACCACGTTCACCCTGGCCCCGCCGGCGGACGCGACCGGCGAGCAGTCCCTGACCCTCACCGCCGCATGGGAGGGGGGCGACTTCAGCCGCGAACTGACCGCGACGGTGAGCCGGAAGGTGGCCCTGATCGGTGCCGTCGACCTGGCCACCGGGGAGTTCGCGCTGGCGCCGGACCGCTACGGCGACTTCCCGACGGCCTTCCCCGACGACGTCGACTTCACGGTCGGCAGCAGCGACCCCGCCACCGCGTGGAGCTACATCCACCCCGGGCCCAGCGACGGCTGGGCCGGCGCCAAGCCGCACACCTTCACCCTCCGCTTCGACCTCGACCAGGCGCCCGCCGCCGGCCTCGCCCTCACCGCCTGGCTCATCGACACCCACGAGTCCGGGCCGCCGACCGTCGAACTCACCCTCAACGGCGAGCCGGCGGGCACCGTCACCGTGCCCAAGGGCGGCGGCCAGGGCTACCACTGGGGCGCCGGAGACGACGGCCCCATCCGCCCCGGCGTCCTCGACGTCACCCTCCCCGCCGACGGGCTCCGCAGCGGCCGGAACACCGTCACCCTCACCACCGCGGCAGGCTCCTGGATGGTCTACGACGCCGTCGCCATCCGCGAACTCCCGTGAGGGACCGGGCCTGCCGCACAGCGAGTTCGGCATAGTCTGACCCTCCAGGTGTCCGGTGACCGGGCCAGTGCCGTACGTCCAGGTTGCCGCACCCTGGCACCGAGCCCGCCCGGAGCCCTGGAGGAGCGCATGTCCCTCGCTGTCGTGGTCGGTGCCGGCGGCACCGGCGTGGCCACCGCCCGCCTGCTCGCCGACGCCGGCCACCGCGTCCGCCTGGTCACCCGCGGCGGCGGCGGACCCGAGCACCCGTCGATCGAGCGCGTCGCCGCCGACGCGTCCGACGCCGACCGCCTCTCGGAGGCCGCCCGGGGCGCCGCCACCCTCTACAACTGCGCCGCCCCGCCGTACCACACCTGGCCCAAGGCCCTCCCGCCGCTGGCCCAGGGGCTGCTCACCGCGGCGGAGCGCACCGGCGCCGACTACGTCATGCTCGACAACCTCTACGCCTACGGGCAGGTCGACGGCCCCATGACCGAGGACCTGCCCCTCGCCCCCAACAGCGTCAAGGGCCGCATCCGGGCCGAGGTCTGGCGGCAGGCCGACGCCGCGCACACGGCCGGGCGGGTGCGCCTGACCACCGTCCGCGCCTCGGACTTCGTCGGCGCCGGCGCGAACTCCGTCTTCACCCTCGCCGTCGTGCCC